>SHZM01000048.1 GCA_009692265.1 Gammaproteobacteria bacterium | reverse complement strand
ACCGCGAAATCCACCGCCACCGTGCCATTCAAAAACGCCTGCAACTGGGCCGGCGTCACTAATTGTTTGTCGTTCATATCGATCACCATGCCTCGCATCATGACCGAACCCAGCTACCCCTTCAGACTCATACCCCATTGGACAAGGCTGTTTCTTGACCAAGCCGCTAAATCGCTTTACCGTTCGCCGCCCTGGCTGTCGATTAGCGGTGTCCTGCGCCGGATGTCATCGCTAGCCAGACTGATAAAGCCGACCTGTCGCCCATAAAGCGCCAGGGCCGATGAGAACCCAACCCCGGATCACCACGGGGCCGGTGACCGTCGCGGCACTTACTTAAACAGAGTGAGGAACCTGCTATGAGCGAGAAGCTTCGCGGCGCCGATATCTTCGTGCGCGCGCTAATTGATGAAGGCGTGGAGATCCTGTTTGGCTACCCCGGTGGGGCCGTGCTGCATATCTACGACGCCCTGTACGCCCAGGATAAAATCAAACATATCCTCGTCCGTCACGAGCAGGGCGCGACCCACGCAGCCGACGGTTATGCGCGCGCGACGGGCAAACCCGGGGTGGTATTAGTGACCTCGGGGCCGGGCGCGACGAACGCCGTGACCGGGATCGCGACGGCATTCATGGATTCGATCCCGCTGGTGGTCTTCACCGGCCAGGTGCCAACCCACTTAATCGGCAACGATGCGTTCCAGGAAGTAGACTGCATCGGGATCACGCGGCCCTGCGTCAAACATAATTTTCTCGTTGAGCGAGTCGAAGACCTCGCGTTGACGATCAAAAAAGCCTTTTACGTCGCGACTTCGGGTCGGCCCGGGCCAGTGGTCGTCGATATCCCGAAAGATGTCACCGCGAATGTCGCGGAATATCACTATCCAACGTCGGTCGATATTCGTTCGTACAAGCCGACGACGAAAGGGCATCCGGGACAGATCAAGAAAGCCGCACAGCTGATTCTCAGCGCGGAGAAGCCGATGCTCTACACCGGCGGCGGCGTCGTCATCGACAACGCGGCGGCGGAGTTGACACAGTTTGGTCGGCTGCTCGGGTATCCCGTGACCAATACCTTAATGGGCCTTGGCGGCTATCCCGCTACCGATCCGCAGTTCATCGGCATGCTCGGCATGCACGGCACCTATGAAGCGAATATGGCCATGCACCATTGCGATGTGCTCGTCGCGATCGGTGCACGCTTTGATGATCGTGTGACTGGCGATCTCGCGCAATTTTGCCCGTACGCGAAAATCGTGCACATCGATATAGATCCGTCGTCGATTTCGAAGAACGTGCGGGTGGATGTGCCGATCGTCGGCGGTGTGGCGAATGTGCTCGGCGAGCTGAATAAGCTGATTAAGGAGAGCGGGCGAGAGCCCGCGAATCGCGAGACTAATCCCTGGTGGCGGCAGATCCGCGAGTGGCAAAAGCTCGAATGCCTCGCCTTTGATCGCAGCAGCAAGCTGATCAAGCCCCAGGCCGTGGTCGAGTCGTTGTACAAAATCACCGGGGGGGACGCCTACATCACGTCCGATGTCGGCCAACACCAAATGTGGGCCGCGCAGTACTACAAGTTCGATCAGCCGCGACGCTGGATCAATTCAGGGGGGCTCGGCACGATGGGCTTTGGGTTGCCGGCCGCGATGGGGGTACAGCTCGCGTTTCCGAATGAACGGGTGGTCTGCATCACCGGCGAAGCCAGCTTCGTGATGTGCGTGCAGGAGCTTTCGACCTGTTTACAGTACGACTTGCCGCTCAAAATCGTGAGCCTGAATAATCGCTACATGGGCATGGTTCGACAGTGGCAGGAGTTCTTCTACGAACGCCGCTATTCGCATTCCTACATGGATGCGCTGCCCGATTTCGTCAAACTCGCCGAAGCGTTCGGTCATGTGGGGATGCGAGTCGAGAATCCGAGCGACGTCGAGGGCGCGTTGCACGAGGCTTTTGCGCTGAAAAGCCGACTGGTGTTGATGGACTTCATCACCGACCAAAGCGAAAACGTCTATCCAATGATCGCGGCCGGCAAGGGTCAACACGAAATGCATTTAGCACCGTCGGCTTCGGATCGCGAGTTGGCCTGATGCGTCATACGATTTCAATTCTGTTGGAAAATGCCGCTGGCGCGTTGTCGCGGGTTGCGGGCTTGTTTTCAGCGCGTGCATATAACATCGAGTCGTTGTCGGTGGCGCCAACCGAAGACCCGACGGTCTCCCGGCTGACCTTGGTCACCCGTGGCTCCGCGGAAGTTATTGAGCAGATCACCAAGCAGCTCAATAAACTCGTCGATGTGATCCGGCTGATAGATCTGAATGAAGGTAGCGCGATCGAACGCGAATTGATGCTGATCAAGGTGCGCGCGATCGGCGGGGAGCAACGCGAAGAAATCACGCGCCTGGCCGGGATCTACGGTGCGCGCATTGTCGATGTCACTGAGTCCAGTTTCATCATCGAGCTGACTGGTGATAGTACGAAGCTGGACGCCTTCATCGAAATCATAGGCGCGAAGCGGATTTTGGAAGTCGTGCGCTCCGGAGTGCTGGGAATTCTGCGCGGGACGAAGGCGCTGCGGGCTTAGTAGTAATTTAACTTTCCCAGCAAGGAACTTAACGCTTTCGCTGGACAACATTACTTTAATGGAGAACGAACATGGCCATGAATATCTATTACGACAAAGACGCGGATCTCTCGCTGATTCAACGACGCAAGGTCGCCATCATCGGCTATGGCTCGCAAGGCCATGCACACGCGAATAACCTGCGTGATTCCGGGGTGAGTGTGACAGTGGGCCTGCGCCCAGGCTCAGGAAGCTGGACCAAAGCCGAGAAAGCAGGCTTGAGCGTGCAAGCCGCGGGTGAGGCTGTGGCCGCTTCTGATCTCATTATGATCCTTGCGCCAGACGAGCTGCAGGGCGATCTTTATCGCACTGAAATCGAGCCGAACATCAAGCAGGGTGCCGCGCTCGCCTTCGCGCATGGATTCAATATCCATTTCGGACAGATCGCGCCACGCGAAGATCTGGACGTGATCATGATCGCCCCCAAAGGTCCTGGCCACTTGGTGCGCTCGACTTATCAACAAGGCGGCGGCGTGCCGAGCCTCATCGCGGTGTATCAGGACAAGTCCGGGCAGGCGAAAGATTTGGCGTTGTCGTATGCGGCGGCGAACGGCGGTGCGCGCGCCGGCGTAATCGAAACGAATTTCCGGGAAGAAACCGAGACTGATTTGTTTGGCGAGCAAACCGTACTCTGCGGTGGGGCGACTGCGTTGATTCAAGCCGGCTACGACACCTTAGTCGAAGCGGGCTATGCACCAGAGATGGCCTACTTCGAATGTCTGCACGAGCTTAAATTGATCGTCGATCTTATCTACGAAGGCGGCATCGCGAACATGCGCTATTCGATTTCCAATACCGCTGAATACGGCGACTTCACCCGCGGTTCGCGCATCGTCACCGATGAGACGCGCAAGGAAATGAAGAAAATCCTGTCCGAGATCCAGAACGGCGAATTTGCACGCGAGTGGATGGGTGAAAATAAAACCGGCCAAGCGGTGCTGAAGGCGAAACGCCGGATCTCGCGGCAACACCCGATCGAAGAAGTCGGCGAGCGGCTGCGCAGCATGATGCCGTGGATCAAAGCCAATCGCCTGGTCGATCAGTCGAAGAACTAACTCACTGCGCGTAGCGCCTTCACCCATAAGGTGACGCCAGTTTGAACGACAAAACCCCAATTGTTCATGAACTTACTTACGATCATCAGCGGTCAACCGCCGTTTCTAGGATAACGCCGCCATGGACCTAACCCCGCTTGCTCGCGTACTCGCCGAACTCGATCAGAAAATTGTGTGCGCGTACCTCTACGGCAGTCGCGCTCGCGGCGACGCAAGGCCTACCAGTGATGTCGATGTAGCGATACTGCTGAACCTACCACCGCCGGCAACCCTTGACGGACTCCGCTTCGATATCGCCTCGATCTTGGAGGACACTTTAGGTAAACCAGTCGATTTGCTCGTGCTCAACACCGCACCCGTGGATTTGGTTCACCGAGTATTGCGGGACGGCATTCTCGTTCACGATCGCGATTGCGCCGCGCGCATCCGCTTTGAGGTCAAGGCGCGAAACGAATACTTCGACCTCCTGCCTGTCCTCGAACGTTACCGCCATCGCGACCGAGGGCGAGCCGCGTGACCGATCCCGAACTTATCGCGAAACAACTCGCGTTTATCGAGACGATGGTTGCTGAGCTGCGTCGTCTCGCGCGTCCGGCGGCCATCGAAAGCGATGTCCGCGAAGAGCGCTTCGTTGCACATACCTTGCAAATGGCCGCGCAGGCGGCGCTGGATGTCGCCTCTCACATCGTTTCCGATGAGCGGCTGGGCGAGCCTCAAACAAATCGTGAGTTATTCGCTTTGTTGGAACGATCAGGCTGGCTAACGGCAGCCCTAGCGGCCCGCATGCAGGCAATGGCGGGGTTTCGTAATCTCGTCGTGCATGGCTACCTGAAAGTGGATCCGCGGATACTGCGCGACATTGTGGAGAATCGCCTTGATGACCTACTGGAGTTCGTCGTGGGAATCAGGTCCCATTTGACGCGGCCGAACTGATCTCAGCCTTTGCTTATTCGCGTACTCAGTGCGGCGAGACCTACCGGTCCGCTACCAACAACGCGCTCGCATCCCGGAGATCCGAGGTGTCGAAGTCTTCAGTAAACCATTCGAAGATCAGCAAGAGCGATGCGTTCGGGTAGCGGTTCTCGCCTTGGGCCCGCGAAAGATAGTGTAAAACCCGTCCACCAAGTGAGTGGCGTCTACCTTGTCGTCATTCCGCCGGAACAGGCCGAAATCCAGAATAAAGAGCGTGATCCGCTCATGTAGGCGGCTCATCAGCTTTACTCACCAGGCGTAGACGGCCCCTCGTAATTCGCCGCCGTTGTACCGGGTCTTCGAATTGAGTTAGCCTGCACCTCGGTCGCGTGCTGATCCGAGCGACCCTGATTCCAGCCTCACATCAATTTGTGGAGGCCGGGTTTGCTCACAGAGTCCGGCTCGAAGGAGATCTGCATGGCCCAATTCGACACGCTTATTAAGAACGGGACGATCGTGGACGGCACGCGCGCGCCGCGATTCCAAGGTGACCTCGCAATTCGCGATGGAAAAGTGGTCGCGATTTCGCGGATCGGGATCGATCCGACCGAGGCTGCGCGGGTCATCGACGCGCGCGGTCTTGTGGTCGCGCCGGGGTTTGTCGATCTCCATACGCACTACGATGCGCAGATCCAGTGGGATCCCTACTGCACCTTGTCCGGCTGGCACGGGGTAACTTCGCTGGTGCTTGGCAATTGCGGGTTCGGCTTCGCGCCGGTCGCGCCAGACAACCGGGATCGCATGATGCTCAGCATGTCGCGGGTCGAAGCGATCCCGTTCGAGGCGATGAAGAAAGGTATGCTCTGGGACTGGGTGACGTTTCCTGAATGGCTCGACACGCTCGCGCGGATCCCCAAGGGCGTCAACGTTATTTCCTACGTTCCGATCGGGCCCGTCATGATTTGGGTCATGGGACTGGAAGAAGCCAAGCGCCGCGAGCCGACATCGGCCGAGCTTGCCGAGATGTGTCAGCTGATTGAGACGGGAATGGATGCCGGCGCTTGTGGTTGGTCGGTGCAGCACCTCGGGGATGGTTTCACCTCCGTTCAGCGCGATTACGATGGCACGCCGATGGTGACCGACATCATGAGCAACGCCACCTGCCTCGCCTTCGCTGAAGTACTTCGTAAGCGCGGCGAAGGACACATTCAGATTACCCAGGCCCAGGACGACATCCGGGAAGACCTGGTGTTCGTGGAAAAGTTAGCCGAAGTCTCCGGCACGCCAGTGTTGTTCAACGTCGTCAATGCCAACAATCATCACCCGCGGCAAAGTCGTCGCCTGCTCGAGTGGGCGGCCAAGGCGCAGGCCAAGGGCATAAAGATCTATCTGCAGGCCGTCAGTGTGGGCAATGATCTGACGTACACGTTTGAGGACTTCAATCTGCTCGATGGCCAGGAGGATTGGCGCGAAGTCACTCTTGGCACAGTCGCGGAACGGATGCGCAAAATGCAGGATCCGGCGCGCCGCGCCGGACTTCGACTCGACTACGATATCGGGCGGATGCCGATCGTAACGGGTCCAATCAAATCCTTCGTCATTCTAGAAACGATCAGGCCCGAGCACAAATGCTGGCAGGGCATGACGGTGCAGCAACTCGGGGACGCGCAGGGCCGTCATCCGATCGATGCGCTGCTGGATCTCGTGATCGCCGAACAACTGCAGACCGTGATCTTCACCCCGGCTTTCAATGACGATGTCGATCTAAACCGTGAAATCTTCCAAAGCGAGTACACCGTGCCCGGCGTTTCTGATGGCGGCGCGCACACCAAGTTCGTCACCCTTGGGCGTTACACCACTGAGTTTCTTGCCGACTTCGTTCGCGACAAGCACATTGTCGATCTGGAAGAGGCGCATTACAGACTGTCCTGTCTGCCCGCGAAGATGGCGGGCTTCCTGGACCGCGGCGTGCTGGCCGAAGGCCGGCCGGCCGACGTGGTGATCTATGACTTCGAAGCGTTACGGTCGACGCCGAGTGAAATCGCGCATGATTTTCCCGGCGGTGAATGGCGCCGCGTGCAGCGCGCCGAAGGTTATCGTTACATCCTCGTTAATGGCGAAATCACGTTCGAGGACGGCGTGTGTACCGGGGCGACGCCAGGGAAACTTCTGCGACATGGTCATGCCTGACCGTGGCTGGCGCGAGGTTTCCGGGTCGTCTATGAAGTAACCAAGAGCCTGTACTCCCGCAGCCGCCGCGTGTGGACCCGAACTTGTCGCTCAAGCCGGGCGGTCGCAGCGCCTCCGCTCGAAGTGTCCATTCAAGAATCCACTGCGTGGGGCGCTAGCACGTCTACCGGTTTCCGGTTTGGGCCTTGCAAAGGGGACGTCGATGCCAAGCGCTAACGCAGTCTTACAACCTGTGTTGGATAAACCGGCCTATCCGCGTCTCGCGCGGCACCCCAGCCTCTCGCCCCTTGATGAGCGCTGCATCAATACGATCAGGTGTCTGGCAATGGACGCCGTGCAGCAAGCGAAATCGGGCCATCCCGGGATGCCGATGGGGATGGCCGCTCCTGCGTACTGGCTTTGGACTCGACACCTGCGGCACAACCCCCACAATCCTGACTGGGCGAATCGCGACCGCTTCGTATTATCGGCAGGCCATGGCTGCATGCTGCTCTATGCGCTGCTACATCTCACCGGCTATTCACTGTCGCTCGATGATCTAAAAAAATTCCGCCAATGGGGCAGCAAGACGCCGGGCCATCCGGAGTATGGTCATACGCCGGGCGTGGAAGCGACGACTGGCCCACTGGGGCAGGGAATTTCAACCGCGGTCGGTATGGCCGTCGCGGAAAAACACCTTGCAGCGACTTTTAACCGTGACGGTTCAACCCTGATCGACTATCGCATTTACGTCGTCGCCGGCGACGGCTGCCTACAGGAAGGAGTCGCGTCCGAGGCCTGTTCGCTCGCCGGACATCTCGGTTTGAACAACCTCGTCGTGATCTACGACGACAATCGAATCACCATTGATGGCGAGACCTCTCTGTCATTTACCGAAGATGTCGCAGCGCGTTTCGAAGCGTACGGCTGGTTTGTGCAAACCGTCGACGGTGATGGCAACGACATGGCGGCGTTCGAGCACGCGTTAATCGCCGCCAAGGCCGAAGCAACGCGTCCGTCGTTGATCAAGATGCGCACCCATATCGGCTATGGCAGCCCGCATAAACAGGACGCATGAGGCCTATGGATCACCCCTTGGCGAGGTGGAGATCGCGTTGACGAAGCAGCGATTCGGCTGGGACTCGACGGAAAATTTTTTCATCCCGGACGACGCACTCGCCTCGTTTCGACTCGAAGAACTTAAGGGTGCCGCGGCCGAAGCTGGGTGGCAGAGCAGTTTTAAGCGGTATAGCGCGTCTTACCCAGAACTGGCTCGCGAGTTCGAAGCCGTCTCGAACCACCGACTGCCCGATGACTGGGAGTCGATTTGGACCGAGCAGTGTCCAGTATTTGATCCGGAAACACCGTTGGCAACGCGTGAAGCCCAGGGCCGCGTACTGGACGCGTTGATGCCGCGTCTGTCCAGCGTGATGGGCGGCTCGGCCGATTTAACGCCGTCTAATAACACGCGTTTCAAGGGCGCGGAAGATTTCTCGCCCACGAACCGCGCCGGGCGATATCTGCGGTACGGCGTGCGCGAACACGGCATGGGTGCGATCATGAACGGGATCGCGCTCAGCGCGCTCATTCCGTATGCCGGAACATTTTTCTGCTTCAGCGATTATCTGCGACCGACCATTCGTCTCGCAGCCTTGTCGAAGTATCCGACCATTTTTGTGTTTACCCACGACAGCATCGGGCTCGGCGAAGACGGCCCAACGCATCAGCCGGTGGAACATCTCGCAGCTCTGCGCGCGATCCCGGGGCTCGTAACCTTGCGACCGGCTGACGCCAATGAAACAGCGTGGGCCTGGAAGGTGGCATTAGAAAGACGCCATGCGCCAACCGCACTGGTGCTCGGTCGTCAGAAGCTCGCTGTTTTCGTTCAGCAGAAATACGGCAGAGCGAACGGCACCGCGCGCGGCGCCTACGTGCTGCGCGACGCGCCCGAGCCGCGGGTGCTGTTAATGGGCACGGGCTCGGAAGTTCATCTCGCGGTAGCAGCGGCCGAGCTGCTGGCAGCAAAAGGTGTGTCGGCGCGCGTGATCAGCATGCCGTCGTGGGAGCTCTTCGCGGCACAACCGAATTTCTATCGGGAAACCGTACTGCCTGAGTCGATCACGGCGCGGGTCGCAGTCGAAGCAGGGGTGCAAATGGGCTGGGAACGTTATCTTGGAACACGCGGCCGCTTTATTGGCATGTCTGGTTTCGGTGCCTTGGCGCCAGCGGAGCGGCTCTACCAGGAATTCGGAATCACGGCCGAAGCAGTCGCGAGCGCGGCGCTTGAGTCAATCCAATAGCGGTGGCCTCAACCAACTATTTACGGAGTAAATCAATGAATACTTTGCAGCGTCTCGAGCAACAGGGCCAGAGCATTTGGTACGACAACATCAGCCGTTCACTCATCACCGGTGGCGAACTCGCGCGGATGGTGGACGATGGCTTACTCGGCGTCACCTCCAACCCGACAATCTTTGAAAAAGCGATCGCCGGCAGCAGTGACTACGATGAACAGATTCGAAGCGTATTGGCGGCGAACCCAACCGCCGGGGTCGACGTGGTGATCCGTGCGTTGATGGTCGAGGACATTCGCTCAGCGGCCGACGTGTTAATGCCGGTGTACGCACGCACTCATGGGCGCGATGGCTACGTCAGCGTGGAGGTCACTCCGAGCAAGGCGCGCGATAGCCAGGCCACACTTGAGGAGGCACGTTCGTTGTGGGCGGAAATCAATCGTAAAAATCTGATGGTCAAGATCCCGGCGACACCGGAAGGTGTCAGCGCAGTTGAGGACGCGATCTACGAGGGCATCAATATCAATGCGACGTTGATCTTCTCGGTGGAACGCTATCGGGAGATCGCTGGCGCTTTCCTCGCTGGTCTCACGCGCCGCGCCCGCGCGGGCAAGTCGGTCACCGGCATCGCTTCGGTGGCGAGTGTATTCGTCAGCCGTATCGATTCCCTGGTGGATGATCTGCTCACGCAAAAAATGGCTGGGATGCCCGATGCCACGGTGCTCGTGTCGTTGCGCGGCAAGGCCGCTATCGCGAACAGCAAGATCGTCTATGACGCGTTCAAGGATCATTTCACGGGGGCTAGTTTTGAACCCTTGCGCCAGGCAGGCGCGCAGCCCCAGCGGCCACTGTGGGCAAGTACCGGTGTTAAGAACCCGGCGTATAGCGACGTGTTGTACGTGGATTCATTGGTCGGTCCACACACGGTGAATACCGTGCCGCCGGCAACCTTTTTGGCGATTCTTGATCACGGGCAGGTCGGCGGTTCGACGATCGAGTCCGATGCAGACGGTGCGTACGTGATCCTTGACCAGCTTAATGATGTCGGCGTCGACTTCAAGGCGGTCATGAAAAAACTTGAGGACGATGGCATCGCGGCATTCGAACGTTCGTTCGATGGCCTGTACCGCAACGTCGAAGAAAAAATGCACCAGGTGTGCGCGGTGAGTCAACGGGCGAACGCGGCGTAGCGTTAAATTGTCGCCAGCTTTCAACCGCTAAGCCGGACGAATGGATTCTTTATAACGATTGATCAGCGCGTTCGTGGAGCAGTCATGGCTCGTCACCGGTTCGGCGGTGGCGAGTTCCTGCAAGATAGTGTTGGCGAGTTGCTTACCTAGTTCGACCCCCCATTGATCAAACGAATTCACATTCCAAATCACCCCCTGCACGAAGATCTTGTGTTCATACATCGCGACGAGCGCGCCCAACGTCGTGGGAGTCAATTTGCGGAACACAATGGAGTTCGTCGGTCGATTACCGGGAAATACCCGATGCGGCAGCAGCTGAGCGATTAACTCGTCGGACTGTCCACGCGCCTGCATTTCGTGACGAACTTCGTCCTCCGTCTTGCCTTTCATCAAGGCTTCGGTTTGTGCGAAAAAATTTGCGAGCAAAATAGTGTGGTGATCGCCGAGCGGATGGTGAGTCTCCAGCGGCGCTAGAAAATCCGCCGGGATGAGTTTCGTCCCCTGATGAATCAATTGATAAAACGCGTGTTGACCGTTGGTAGCCGGCTCGCCCCACAGGATCGGCCCAGTGGAAGTGTCGACCCGTGCGCCGTGGCGGGAGACCGCTTTGCCATTACTCTCCATATCCGCCTGCTGTAAGTACGCCGGGAAGCGATGCAGTGATTGATCGTAGGGCAGGATCGCGTGGGTTTCGGCACCATGAAAATTGTTGTACCAGATCCCAAGTAACGCGAGCGTGACAGGAATGTTGTGTTCCAGCGGAGCACTTCGGAAATGCTCGTCCATCGCGTGCGCGCCGGCGAGCATCTCTTCGAACGGATCGGCACCCACCGCGACCATGATCGATAAACCAATGGCCGACCACAGCGAGTAACGACCGCCGACCCAATCCCAGAACTCAAACATGTTTGCCGGATCGATTCCGAACTTCGTGACTTCCTCGGTGTTCGTCGAGACCGCCACGAAATGCCGTGCCACGGCTTGTTCATCACCCGCCGCTTTAAGTAACCAACGGCGCGCGGACGTGGCGTTCGTCAGGGTCTCCTGGGTGGTGAAGGTCTTGGACGCAATGATGAATAACGTCGATTCCGGGGAGATCCGTTTGAGTACTTCAGCGAGATGCGTGCCGTCGACATTCGACACAAAGTGAAGCCTGAGATCCGGGCTGCCGTAAGGCATGAGTGCTTCAGTAACCATCAAGGGCCCGAGATCCGAGCCGCCGATCCCAAGGTTGACGACATCGGTAATTCGCTTCCCAGTGTGCCCGCGCCACGAACCGTCCCGCACGGCATCGCTGAAGCGACGCATCTGGGCGAGCACGCCATTGATCTTTGGCATGACGTCCGTGCCGTCGACAAGTATCGCGCGGTTTGAGCGGTTCCGCAGCGCAACGTGCAGGACGGCGCGATCCTCCGTTACGTTGATGCGCTCACCGGCAAACATTTTTTGCGTCATGCCGGGGACATCTGCTTCGGCCGCCAAAGCGCGCAGCAGACGCATGGTTTCGTCGGTAATCCGATTCTTGGAGTAGTCGAGCAGAATGTCGTTGATGCTCAGTGAGAAGCGATTGAACCGATCAGGCTCCTGGCGGAAGAGATCTCGCATCTGCAGATCCTTGGTCTGAGTGAAGTGCGTGGTCAATGCCTGCCATGCGGGACCTTCACTCGGCATCATCGTGCACCGTCCGTGGACTTGGTTGTTTGACCGAAGAAGGATTGAGTCATCATGTCATGCTCCATTGAGTCGGTTTCAACCTATAAAACTACCAAGCAAATTCCAGTGTAGGCGACCGCCATTCAGCGTGCTCAATTTCGTCCTTCTATACATCAGGACGAACGGGAAGGGGACGGACGAACCGGAGGAGACGCTGTTTCCTCGCCGAACTGCACGGCAGCCGAGGCCTGATGAATTTTCTGTCCGCCACGTTCGCGGATAACCATCTTCACTGGCATCCCGATTTCCACCGTAGCGACTTCTGTATCAACTACGTTGGTGAGAATTTCGGGTCCTTCGCGCAAGGTCACGACGGCAACGACGTAGGGCAGTCGGTCGGCGAAGTACGGGTGATACGGTTTATCGAAGATGACGAACGTCCGCACCGTGCCCCGGCCCGAGGCTGGCACCCAACTCATCGACTGCGCGGCGGCGTCACACCTAAGGCAGGCTTGCAAGCGCGCGTAATATGCGCCGCAACGACAGTGCGCCAGCATGAACCTGTTCTCATCGATCGCGTCCCAGAACGGCTGGTCTTCGACTGGCACGAGCCGCGCCGGGCACGGGACATTCTCGGTTGGAGGATTAGTCATCGGGTCACACCGAAGATAACCGCTGACTGCGCCTGACCTGCGCCAGTGATGCCGACGTTGGTCACCAGTGCGGTGCGTGCGCCAGGCACCTGGGTTGGGCCCCCTTCACCGCGCAATTGCCGAACCCCTTCCGCGATATGGGTGAAGCCCTGGACATAACCCCACGAATGCAAGGTGCCGGAAGTGTTGCAGGGGCGCTTCGAATCCCATCGAAAGTTACCGGCGCGCACCCACTCACCGGCTTCACCAGGGCCGCAGAGCCCGTAAGCTTCGAGCTGCAGCGCGGCGATTATCGTGAAAGCATCGTAGAACTGAAACACATCGATATCGGCGAGATCGAGGCCAGCGGCCGCAAAGGCCCGTGAACGCGCCGGTTCGACATTAAAGTCCGGTAATCCCAGTACAGCGTTCGCGCCACGCGCATAACCCTGACCAACGTCGTGACACGCGCCCATCCCGAGCACTTCCACTGGGGTCGTCTTCAAATCACGCGCGCGCTCTGTAGTGGTGATGATAAACGCAATCGCGCCGTCGGTAACGAGACAGTAGTCAAGTAGGCGCAGCGGTCGCACGATGAAGCGTGACTCCTGATGTGCCTCGACCGTGATCGGTCGCGCGAACATGCGCGCATCGCGACGCGGCACGGCGTTCGAGCGCAAGGCCACGGCGATCTCCGCCAATTCGCTCGACGTGGTCCCGTATTTATGAAAATAGCTTTGCGCAATTAACGCGCTCTGCGCGCTGGGTGAGAATAGGCCAAAAATCGCGTGTTCGTTTTCTTCGTCCGCCCCGATCGTCAAGGCTTGCGAGCGAGCATTGGTAGCATGCACACACACGACGTACTCCGCGGTGCCCGCCTCGATCAAACCAATCGCGGTCGCCACGGAAAGAATACCGGAGGCCCCGCTGGAATTAATCTGGAGGGTGACGTTGGCGCCCAGACTCGCTCGACTCGCAGCCATGCCCGAGGTGCCCTCGCCAAACCCTGGTTGAAAGAGGTAACCATTAATCTGCGAACGCGCGAGACCAGAATCGGCCAGCGCGAGTTCAACCGCATCCCAGGCGAGTTTCTCCGCGCTCGTATTCGGCAATACCCCCTGCGGCGTGACTCCGAGTCCCGCGATTAAATACTTGGACATAGGACTATTTTTCGCCCACCACAAACACCGCGATCGCCTGGGCCTTGCCCTTGAACTTGACTGGTCCGAGTGCATAAGTCGGCAGACGATCTTTCAGCGCGGCACGCGTATGTCCGTCAATCAAGATCGCGCGCGCGGCGACTTTGGTGTGTGCTTTCAATCGCGCGGCGAGATTCACGGTGTCGCCAATGCAGGTGTAAGTAGCGCGTGCCTGGGTGCCGGTATAGCCCGCGATCATCTCGCCCGTGGCGATGCCGATCCCGATCGCGATGGGGGGCTTGTCCTGCGCGGCGCGTTCGGCATTCAGAAGTTCAATCATCTCCATCATGTCGAGCACCGCGCGTACGGCGGCCAGAGCGGGATCGGCCAAGGGCAGCGGTGCGCCGAAGATCGCCATTAAACCATCGCCGATCATCTGGTTGACAACCCCGCCTTGAGCAGCGATCGCGTCGAACATCAGCGCATAGTAGGCGTTGAGTAACTCAATGGTCTCTTCCGGCGGTTGTGATTCGACAATCGCGGTGAAGCCCCGGATGTCGCTGAACATCACCGTGCCGTGTAGCCGGCGACCACCCAGCGCGAAGCCGGATTTTTGCAGATCGGCAGCGACCTCGGAGGTCGCGAAGCGCCTGATCATTTCTTTCTACTGATCGCGCAGGCGTTTCTTCTCCAAGCTCGAATCGATGCGCGCCTTCAGTAGCACCTGATTCACTGGCTTGTGCAGATAATCATCCGCACCGAGATCGATGCAGCGCACCGCATGCGCCAAACCTTCGAGCGAGCTTGTGACAATGACAGGCAGGTCGCGCAGTTGGGGATCGGCCGCGAGTTGCTCCATGACCTCGAAACCATCCATCTCCGGCATCTCGATATCGAGCAACATTAAATCAAACGGCTCGCGCCTGAGCAGTTCGAGTGCCGCACGACCGTTCTCCGCGCTGGTGACTCGATGCCCGTGCAGTTCGACGCTGCGTGTCAGGAGCAATCGATTGACTTTATTGTCGTCGGCGATCAGCAGTCGCGCGCCGTGTTCAGCCACGCGCGAGCGCCCGCAGTGCATTCGCGCTCTCGGCATAGGCGACATCGAGCGCGTCGAGCGCGGTCGCATCATTAGGCAGGCCGCCTTGTTCGAGGGCACGCGCTTGATTACCCAGCGCCAGCGCGCCGAAGGTGTTCGCATTGGTTTTTAACGAATGTGCCGCGCGGCGGAACGTCTCGGCCTCGCGCGCGACGAGTGCTGTGCGTAGCTCGGCCAACATCTTCGGGGCCTCTTCCAAGAAAGTCTCGACCAGTTCGCCAACGAAATCGGCACCGACCGTTTCCTGCAGTTCGGTGAAGGTGGCGTGATCGATCAGGCCTTCAGTCATATTTTTATTCCCGTGGGTTGGGGTGAACGCAGTGATCCCCCACGAATCCTTCCGCTAGATTGCTCGTAGAAGCAAACTAGTCGAACGGTGCCGATGGTGTCAATTCGCCAAACTCAGGCGTGACTTCTTAGGTTGGGGCGAGCAAAGCGAACCCCAACAGTTCACCACTTGCGAAGTTCAGCATCCCATAGGCACGATCTCAAGCATGCGATATCGACGATCGAATACTCCGGGCGGCACCTACCTCTTTACAGTGAATCTCGCCGATCGCACAAGCCAATCATTTAGTCGCGCATATCGACACTCTCCGCGCCGCGGTTCCGCAGGTTAGAACCAAACATCGATTCGAAATCATCGCCCCGGCGCTTGTGTCATGCAGTCACGCCACGCTGGGGTTCGCGTTGCTCACCCCAGCCTACGAGTTGCTTGCCAAGCGCTTGAAGCGCGGAGTTGAACGATCCAGATAAGCAAGGCCGAGGCGGTAGATTTCTTAGCGCTCGGCGACCATCCGGAGGACGACACGTAAATGTTGGTATTTCCACACGCCGTTTATCTTCACGTAGTCGTCGTCATAGCGTAGTGCGAACCATTTCTCTTCCTTCGTTTCCGTATAGGTCCACGGCCCCATGATGTACCACATCGCGGTGGCACGATCGCCATTCACTTCGATGATGGGATTCATGATGTTGTGCTGAGAAAAGCTAAAGGTCTTGCGGAAATTACTAAAGAGTTCGTGGATCGCGGTGTGCCCTTGCGCCTTGCCAAAATCGCCGCTTTCCCAAATCCCATCCTCGGCGAACAATGCAATGACCCGGTCCGGGTTATGCGCGTCGTCGCAGATTTCGCAGTAGCGCGCCTTGAGCTGCTTGAGCGCTTCGATATCTTCGAGGCGGGTGAGTCGTTTTTCCAGTTCCGCGATGTCCATTGAGATTCCTCCTGATTGAGTGAAAAATTCTGTCACTTTTCCGTGGCCTCTGCCACCTGTACCTCCGCTTCCCGCTGCTGCAGCAACCACATTTGGGCGTACAAGCCACCGCTACTTAGTAACTCGTCGTGCCGTCCGCGCTCGACGATGCTCCCCGTGTCCATCACCAGGATTTGATCGGCATCCATGATGGTGGACAAGCGATGGGCGATGACAAGTGTGGTGCGCCCTACCTGGATGCGATCGAGTTCGGCTTGAATGGCTTTCTCGGATTTCGAATCCAGCGCCGAGGTAGCCTCATCGAAGATCAGGATCGCGGGGTTCTTGAGCAGCGCGCGGGCAATGGCTACCCGCTGCTTCTCACCACCGGAAAGTTTAAGTCCGCGCTCGCCGACTTCGGTCGCGTAACCATCGGGCAGGCGCACAATAAAGTCGTGAATGTGCGCCGCGCGGGCGGCGGCTTCAACTTGCTCGCGCTCGGCATCCGGGTGACCGTATTGAATGTTGTAGTAGATGGTGTCGTTAAACAGCACCGTATCCTGCGGCACGATCCCGATAGCGGCGCGCAGTGAGCTTTGAGTGAGCACGCGCAGATCCTGGCCGTCGATGGTGATGCGCCCGTCGGCCACGTCGTAAAAGCGGTAGAGCAGCCGCGCCAAAGTGGACTTGCCGGAGCCGGAATGGCCAACCACCGCGACAGTGCCACCGGGCGGGATCTCAAAACTCACGCCACCTAGGATTTCGCGACGTGCATCATAGGCGAATCGCACTTGTTCAAAATTCACTCGTGGTCTGGAAGTGACCAAGGTTTCCGCGTTCGCGGCATCCTGTACATCCAAGCGCTCATCGAGTAGTCCGAACAGGCGTTCCATGTTGGTCAACGCCTGCTTGACCTCTCGGTACATCATGCCAAGCACGAAAAGCGGGGCGGATAGCTGCAGTAGATAGGCGTTCACCAACACCAGATCGCCGATGGTCATCTTGCCTGCAACCACACCCGCAGCGGCGCGCCACATCATGGCGGTAACACCGATCGCAACGATTGTGGTTTGGCCGAGGTTCAGCAGCGCGAGTGTTTTGATAGATTTGACCTGCGCGTTCTCGAGATGCCGGAGATTCTGATCGTAGCGCCGCGCTTCGTGTGCTTCGTTGTTGAAATATTTGACGGTCTCGTAATTCAGCAACGAATCTACCGCACGTTCGTTGGCGCGAGTGTTGGCCTCTACTGCTGCACGGTAGTAACGGGTGCGCCATTCCGTGATTGCAATTGTCCACAACCCGTAAGCGAACAAAGTAGTCAGCGTGATTAGCGCAAAGCTCCAGTCGTAGGCCCACACCAGCACGGCGGTCACGAGCGCAACTTCGAGCGTGGTTGGAATGATGGAGTACAACGTCCAGTCGAGCAGCTCGGAGATCGCGCTGCCGCCGCGCTCGATGTCGCGCGCGACACCACCGGTGCGTCGGGCCAGATGAAATTTCAAACTCAGCGCGTGCAAATGACGAAATACCCGCAGGGTGATTTCGCGTGAGGCGCGCGCCATCACTCGCGCGAAAATCACTTGCCGCAGCTCGGTGAATAGCGTCACTCCAATTCGCGAGGCACCATAGGCGATAAGCAAAGCCATGGGTAACGCCAGTAGGTTGGGCTCGACATTGAGTTTGTCGACCAAATGCTTCAACGCGAACGGCACATAGAGGTTGACTAGTTTAGCGGCCACAATCAAAGCCAAGGCGAGTGCGATGCGGTCAGCATAAGGTCTTAGCCACGGCAGGAATTCAGCAATCACAGGCCAGTCGCCGCGCGCTTCGGCGGCACGCGCCACGGGGGAGTCTCCCGTTTCGGTGGATTCAGGTAACGGCGCGGTGCTAATAGGTGCGGTCATAGGCCGTAGGTTAAAGGGTCGTGTGGTTAAATAGAAACTATCGAGTGTCCTATCCCGTAAATTTCTCACAAGGAAGAAGCATGACCACTGGTACTTTAAAGGTTGAATATGACGGACCGATTGGCTATGTAGTTCTCGACAATCCAGCACGGCGCAATGCGATCAGCGCGGCGATGTGGCGCGCGCTTCCAGCGCTTATCGTGAAGCTCAACAATGATCCGATAATCCGGTGCATCGTGCTGCGCGGTGCCGGGGAGATTGCGTTCGCCGCCGGCGCCGACATCTCCGAATTTGAGCAGAACCGCGCTAGCGATGACTCTGTACAGGCCTATGAGGCCGCGACGCGCGCCGCCCATCGCGCGCTCGAGGCCTCGTCGAAACCGGTCATCGCGCAAATTCAAGGTTTCTGTCTGGGTGGTGGACTGGCTTTGGCGTTGTCCTGCGATCTGCGTTACTGTGCCGACGATAGCCAGTTTGCGATCCCCGCCGCGCGCCTCGGTATTGGCTATGGTATTCACGGCCATCGTCGCCTCGTCGCGACAGTCGGGCACGCCAACGCACGCGAAATTATGTTCAGTGCACGCCGCTACGACGCGCCGGCCGCGCTGGCGCTTGGCCTTGTTAATCGAGTGCTGCCGGTTGCGGACCTCCCGGGCTACGTAGGTACTCTGGCGCACGAACTCGCCGCCAACGCGCCGCTAACCCAGGCTGCGTCGAAAGCCGCCATCAACGCTTTAATCGAACAAGCGGGCGATTTTGCCGACTGTGAAGCCTTGATCGCGCAGTGCATGCACAGCGCCGACTATCGCGAGGGACGGACCGCGTTCATGGCCAAGCGCAAACCGCGTTTTAGTGGAAGCTGAGCCAACCTCGGCGCCGGATGTTGGTTCTTCAGTTCGGGCGCGCGGCCGTTGAATTCGGCACGAATATTTTCAATTGAAGTAGGTATCGCAGGCCCACCAATAACGACGCAGCGGTGTGAGTCACTTTACCAGCGTGGTACGCTTAGTCTCACATGAGCACCGACATTCCACAGCGCCTGGGCAAATACGACGTTATCCGCGAAATAAATCGCGGCAGCATGGGCACGGTTTACCTCGGGCACGATCCTTATGCCGACCGCCCAGTCGCGATCAAAGTGGCGCATGCGGAGCAGCTGAAGGACGAGGAGTCTGGCGACCGCTACCGCAAGATGTTCTTTAATGAGGCCCACACCGCGGGACGCCTCACGCATCCCAACATTATTTCTATTTTTGATGCTGGGGTGGACGGCGAGATTTGTTACATCATCATGGAGTACGTTGAGGGCGACCACACGCTGAAGCCTTATTGCAAGGCCGACAGCCTACTTCCGATCGAGAAGGTCGTGGAGATCTCTTTCAAGTGTGCGAGAGCGCTGGACTATGCATACAAGCAGGGAGTTATTCATCGGGATATCAAGCCGACAAACATTCTCGTCACGCAGGATATGGACACGAAGATCGGGGATTTCAGCATCGCGCATCTCACCAAAATGGACTCCACCGAAACGATGCCGATGGGGTTGGTAGGTTCGCCGAGATATATGTCGCCGGAACAAGTCTCCGAGGATTACTTAACCCACCAAACGGATATATTTTCGTTTGGGATCGTTATGTACGAACTGCTTTGCGGCAAACATCCGTTCGCAGCCGATAATTTTTCGCGGCTAGTGCAGAAAATATTGAACGACACGCCGCCCGCCCTTAGCGAGTTTCGCAGTGGGATTGACCCGGCGCTTGAACGGATTGTGAGTAAGGCGCTCGCTAAGGATCGCGCCCAGCGGTATCAGATGGGGGGGGGAACTCGCGACCGATCTCAATGCTGCGTTCGAGCGAATTCTCGGTCAGCCGCGCGAGGACATTTCCGAACAAGAGAAGTTTCTTGCGGTCAAGCAACTGGAATTTTTCCAAGGATTCCCAGATGCCGAAATGTGGGAAATCGTCAGGGCTGGGAATTGGCAGGAGTATCCGGAAGACGCCGAGATAATCCTGGAGGGAGACCTCGATGATTCGTTTTATATCATCGTCGCCGGCGAAGTCTCCGTCCGGAAATTTGGCAAGGATTTGCGTGAACTGAACGCGGGAGATTGCTTTGGAGAAATGGGCTATCTAGCGAAAACGAAACGCACTGCTATGATTGTTGCGCGAGTGCCAACGTCGTTGCTGAAAGTGAATTCGACCGTTATCAGCCAAGTTTCGCTGAATTGCCAAGTCCGATTTTTGAAGGTGTTTTTACGTACGTTAATTCATCGTCTGTCGATTACGACCGAGAAAATGTCGCAAGAGATATAGAGTTTCAAGACGAGCCGGTTTCCGTCACACAGTCGGCGCACACTGCCGCGACTCAAACGAAGAGTTCTACCGATGGAAAACTGGCCTCGCGAAAGTTTGGCTCATCAGTCCATTTATACGGTACTACTTATCGTCGGCTGCCTCTGGCTGGTACCGACGGCGCGTGCACGCGACCTCGCACCGCTAATACTCCCGCCAGGTTTTAACCTCGCGGTGTACGCCGATGGCGTGACTAACGCGCGGCAAATGGCGATCGGGCCGCCGGGGCTGGTTTTTGTCGGCTCGCGCGACGCCGGCAAAGTCTATGCGCTGGTCGACGCAGATCTCGATCAGCAGGTCGAACGGATTTTCGTGATCGCGGAAAACCTCGCTCTGCCTAGCGGCATCGCTTACCGCGATGGCGCGCTCTATGTCGCCGAGGTGAATCGCATTCTTCGCTTCGACGATATCGCCGAACATTATCGCGCGCCTTCGGCTCCAACCGTGGTCTATGACCGCCTTCCGAATAAATCCCACCATGGCTGGAAATACTTGGGCTTCGGTCCCGATGGGAAGCTCTACGTGCCGGTCGGGGTACCGTGCAATGTGTGCCTGAAGTCGGACCCCTATGCAACAATCCTAAGGATGAATCCAGATGGTAGCGAGCTCGAGATCCATGCCCGTGGTATCCGAAATTCGGTGGGGTTCCGTTGGCATCCCGTGACCCAGGAGCTGTGGTTCACCGATAACGGCCGCGATTGGCTGGGCGACGATTCGCCGTCGTGCGAATTGAATCGAATTACCGCGGCAGGCCAACATTTTGGATTTCCGCATGTGCATGGTGGCGATATTCTTGATCCAGAATTTGGCGCGGGGCACTCAGTCGCGGAGTTTGTGCCGCCAGCGGCGAAGCTCGGCCCGCATGTAGCTCCGCTGGGTTTTATCTTTTATACAGGCAAGATGTTCCCGCCACAGTATCTGCACAATCTGTTCATCGCCGAACACGGATCGTGGAATCGCACCGATAAAATCGGTTATCGCGTAACGCGTGTGGTGCTCGATACGAACGGCGGCGTCGTTAAACAGGAACCGTTTATTACCGGATGGCTGCAGGGGGACGCGATCCGGGGACGGCCTGCCGATCTTGTCGAGTTGCCTGATGGTTCGGTACTAATCGCTGATGACACCGCGAACATGGTGTATCGACTTACCTATGACCTAACCGGATCCTCTGAAAAATAGCTCGGGCCGGCGTGGTGTAATTGCCCTGGAGGCTGGATTGGATCTAAAAGCCACGTTCGCGCAATTGCGAATCGGTATTGCACTAGACGCAATCGATCACTCGACGCAAACCCACTACGAGTCGTGGGCTAGGCTCGATACCTGGCGCATGCGCAGTGAAGCGCTGCCGTTGGCGGTCGGTGTGATGCCGGAGCAGTGGGACGACCATCTGCGACAAGTCAACGGGAGGGTAGCGGCTTCGCAGCTGGAGATGGCATTAGCAGACTACTGTGGCCTTCCGGCGCTCGACAGTGAAATTGTTCCCGGTCGAATTCGACAGTGGATGCAGTCACTCGGGATCGATCTGCCGCTCAGTCTCGCGCGCCTGCTCGATTTCATCAGCGTACTCCTGCCGGCACAGGCAGCTACCACCGTACTCCCCGAATCCCCAGTTGAAGATCGCTGCACGATTCTCGGCGCCGCGCTGTCCTTGATCACTAAGGTCCCGGAACAATGCGTAGACGCGGACGGCTATTTCGATTGCGCGCGCATCGCCCACCTGATCTTTGCCCAAGCAATTTATTGGTTTCCACTCGCGCCGCCTGGCCTCTCGGAGGCCGAAGCCGCCGCGTTGCTGCGGCAGTGGGTGGCCCAGTAGAGACCGCAAAATAAACCTAATTGATTGAATTTAAATAATTAGTAAAGCCGCCGAGTATTTGGCTGCCCCAATAGTTGCCCCTTGCCGAGATGTGCTGCCCTGCGAACCGCCATTCTGCTGGACAGCCAGCGAGTAACGCCTTTTCACCTTTAGCGTTCACACGTCGCAGTCCTACTCGTGGCTTTCTTCCGCTTCTGGCGCGTTGTGGCGATAGGCGCCGACTTGATCGTATTCGGTGCTGCATTCGGCAATAAGCGCGACCGCAACCTGTACGGTCGCGCCGGTTAAGCAATTGCAGGGACTAGACTTCTGTCTGCTCTGCCATTTCGAGCGCGTCGTCGATCTCGATGCCTAGGTATCTGACCGTACTTTCCAACTTTGAAGGTGTCCGTGGATTGCGAATTGAAAAGGTAAGGTCTGACATCTAAAGCTCCTAGACGTTGGGATGGAGCTTTTGGAATCGGACTGAGCTAGTCTTTCCTGCACCTGATACCAGCTTCAAAGAGCCGTCGCGGGGCTAGCAGCCGGTTTACTGTTGCGCTGCGGTAGGCGTTGCTGATCGGCCAGGAACGGTCTCACGTGCTCCCAGTTAACCGACCCTTAAACCAGAACAAGCTGGCTCTGCTGAGGGGCGTTCGCCGACCTCTCGAGGCGCGTTCAGAACACGATTCCGCGCAGACCGAACGGTTATTGAGAAAGTGCCTACAATGGCCAAATGAAATGCTCTGCGTGCCAGCATGAGAATGATGCGGTTGCGCAGTTCTGCGAGGAATGCGGCAGCAAACTCACCCGCGCCCTAAGCTTGCTCTCGTATCGCTCGAGCCGATCTTCCGGATCGAACCTTGAGGGATCGATCTTCAGGAGTAAACGGTCATATTCCTTGACACGAACTTGTGGTGCCTGCGGCAGAACATTCATAGTCGCACGCCCGATGCTTTCCCTCGGCATAGTTGCCACCCTAGCCGGCGAGGGTAAGCCGGCTTTGGGAAACTAACGTAAGGCTCGTTTCTCGTTACGCCGCTCGCCTCACCACAAGGCGAACATGAAGACCTGCATTCGTAGCAATCTCAACCAGCGCGTCGAGGCCCGCCTAGAAGTTGGCTAAGTCGCGACTGTGTAATACCGAGCTGCTTAGCCACGGTTGTCTGCGGCAGGCCGCTGCGTTTTACGAATTTCTCAATTTCGATAAGTAGGTCTGATCGCAACGCGAGATTTCGCGCTTCGGGTTCTGGGAATCCAAGATCGCGGAAGACGTTGTCCGTTCCCTTGGTGATCTTCATGCTCTTCATCGTGATTTCCGCTCACGCATGGTCATCATCCGATACCGAATCGTGGCCAATTCCAGATCAGGCAGCGGCGTCCGCTGTGTATTCTTGACGAAGGCGTGCAGCACATAGACTGCCGTCTCGAACTTGGCGACGTAGATCACGCGGTGCTCAACCTGCCCATGAATCCTCAACTCGATCGCGCCCGTTCCAATAGTCGCCACCATTTGCCGCCCTTTGGCGAGACTTCGAGATATAAGCCGCGCTCGTCAAACATTCGGACCGGCTTAGCGCTGGGTTTAACGTTCTTGATGGTCGTGTCGATTAAGGACATTGGGGGCAACCGTTTCGCAGTGATTTCAAGTTGCCCCAGTTGCCCCCCGCTGTCAACGAACATGGGCGGATGGTGGTGGAGCGAAATATGGGGTTTTATGCGGAAAATACTGAAGAAATCGGAGAGTAGCGGATGTCGGCGGAACGCCTTATGGCCTCGCCAGTAGGAATCGAACCTACATCTGGGCCTTAGGAGGGCCCCGTTCTATCCGTTGAACTATGGCGAGGGAATGCTTGGAGCTTAAGGGCGATAGTTTACTCTTTGCTTGACTGCACCTTAGCCCAAGTATCGCGCAAGGTAACAGTTCTATTGAAGACGGGTTTCCCTGGCCGACTATCAGGATCGACGCAGAAATACCCGAGGCGTTCAAATTGAACGGGCTTATCGAGCGGCAGCGATGCCAGGCTTGGTTCGACAAAGCCACAGGCAACGATTTTTGAGTCGGGGTTCAAGTACTCGCGAAAATCGTCGCGGGCACCGGGATCTGGGATGGTGAAGAGTCGATCATACAAACGGAATTCAGTCGCTATGGCAGTGGGGGCCGCGACCCAGTGGATGGTGCCTTTAACCTGACGCCCGTCTGGGGCGTGCCCGCCCCGCGATGCAGGATCATGAGTACAGCGCAATTCGACGATGCGTCCCGCGGAATCTTTGAGAACCTCGCGGCAAGTGATTAAGTAACCGTAGCGCAAACGTACTTCCTTGCCGGGAGCCAAGCGGTGAAACTTTTTCGGCGGATCCTCCATGAAATCGTCGCGTTCGATAAAGAGTTCGCGCGCGAAGGGGATTTGGCGCACACCGAAGGCTTGCTCTTTCGGATGATTGGCGGCGTCCAACATCTCAATGGTGTCGTCTGGATAATCTTCGATGACTACTTTCAATGGATCGAGAACGCTCATCGCGCGCGGCGCGCTGACATCTAAGTCGTCACGCACGCAGGTTTCCAGCGCCGTCATATCGATTACGGTTTGTTTCTTGGTCAACCCTACGCGCTCGCAGAATTCGCGAATAGCCGTTGGCGTGTAGCCGCGACGGCGTAAGCCCTTCAGGGTCGGCAACCGCGGATCATCCCAGCTTTCGACCAGGCCTTCGGTTACCAACGCATGGAGCTTCCGCTTGCTGGTAATGGTGTAGTTCACTTCCAGGCGCGCGAACTCGATCTGCTGCGGATGGCAGGGGAGCTGGAGCTTGTCTAATACCCAATCGTAAAGCGGGCGGTGATCTTCGAATTCCAGGGTGCATAGGGAGTGAGTGATGCCTTCCAACGCATCCGAGATGCAATGCGTGTAGTCGTACATCGGGTAGATGTGCCAAGTCGATCCGGTGCGATGATGCACCGCGTGGCGAATACGGTAGAGCGTGGGGTCGCGCATATTGACGTTGCCGGCGCCCATATCGATTTTCGCGCGGAGTACATGGGCGCCGTCAGCGAACTCGCCAGCGCGCATACGCTCAAACAATTCGAGATTTGCGGCGACTGTTCGTGAGCGATAGGGGCTGTCGCGGCCCGGTTCGGTTAACGAGCCTCGGAACGCACGAATATCGTTCGCTGATAAGCTGTCGACGTAGGCGCAATCGTTCTTAATTAACTGGACTGCAAACCCGTATAACTGTTCGAAATAATCCGACGCGTGGTAATAGCGGTCCTCCCAGCTGTAGCCCAACCAACGAACATCCTCGGCAATCGTGTGCTCGTACTCAGCGCTTTCCTTTTCCGGATTAGTATCGTCAAAGCGCAAATTACAGGTGCCGCGATAATCCGCCGCTAAGCCAAAATTCAAGCAGATCGACTTCGCGTGGCCGAGATGCAGGTAGCCATTAGGTTCAGGTGGAAAACGGGTCGCGATCGTGTGATGTTTTCCGGCCGCCAGGTTCTCGTCGATGATAGTTCGGATGAAATTCGGGCGCGGATTTGCCGCTGTCAGGTCGCTTGCCATGATGCTTTCGGGGTGTTGGTTGCGTGCCAGATTGTCGCATATCGACGAGGCCTCCAGCGCGCCACAGCTAGTCCCAGCGCCGGGAGTACATTCCAATCGAGGTATGAGTCTGAAGGGTTGAAGTTGAGTCTGGGCTTAGGCGGCTGCTTTCGGTCGATTAGGAATAGATTTAAAAAGAATTTCCCGGGCCTTGTTAAGGTGCTCGGCAGCCGCATTGTCACTCATTGCAAA
>SHZM01000047.1 GCA_009692265.1 Gammaproteobacteria bacterium | reverse complement strand
TTTGCAATGAGTGACAATGCGGCTGCCGAGCACCTTAACAAGGCCCGGGAAATTCTTTTTAAATCTATTCCTAATCGACCGAAAGCAGCCGCCTAAGCCCAGACTCAACTTCAACCCTTCAGACTCATACCTCGATTGGAATGTACTCTCACGTTGACCTAGACCCCAAAAGGAAGTTATTTTTCGCCCCCAGACGCTTAGGGGTGGGACCTCGGTGTATTACCGTAAATTCGAAAACGACGGATCCAAATCCGGACGTGGCAGACTCGCCCACGCACTCAAGGCGCATGCTTTTTCGACAGCACTTGCCGTCATCATATGCTCAGCTTGTGTCTCGGGATTACGCGCCTACTTTGTCGCCGCGTCACACAAGCAATCTTCTCAAATCGGACACGAAAACCTGGAACGTGTCGGGTTACGCCCGGAACAGCGTGCGGCTAGGCAAGAAATAGCGCAGGCAGCACCGATGCGTCTCCCGTTCGAGCCTCGAGTTTCCGCTGCTGTACTCGCTGGCGCTAAGTACTCGAAATTACGCGCGAACTCTTCGTATCCAGACGATCTCTGGCGTAATGTCACTGTTCGCGTCGGCGACAATCTGTCGCTCATTTTTAACCGCGTTGGCGCTTCTCGCTCAGACCTACAGCAAGTATTGGATACTGATAAGAATGCAGGGGTTGCGCTCACCAAGCTGGAGCCGGGGCAAGTAACGCGCTTTCGATTTGAGCAAAGCAAATTATTAGAGTTCATCTACGAACAAGACTATTTAACGTCGTTGCGCTTGGTGCTTGACGGTCCTCATTCGAACGCTAATTGGATTAAATCCAAACCAGAGATTCGCGTGGCGTCAGCGGTCGCCGAGATTAATCACTCAGTATTTATAGATGGACAAAAGGCAGGGCTTCTAGATAAGACCATCATGGAGTTCATTAACGTATTTGGCTGGGACGTGGATTTTTTGCGCGATTTGCAGCGCGGAGACCGGTTCAGCATTGTGTTTGAGGAACTGTATAAGGACGGCGAAAAGATCGGAAACGGTAAAATTCTGGCGGCAGAATTCGTCAATAACGGGAAGCAGTTACGCGCGCTTCATTACCAAAACGAGAGCGGAGTTGCGGGCTATTTCTCCGATAAAGGTGAGGCGATGCGTAAGGCGTTCTTGCGTACTCCGGTCAATTTTACGCGTATAAGTTCGCGATTTAGCCTTGCTCGCAAGCACCCGATTTTGAATCGGATCCGTGCGCATAAAGGCGTTGACTATTCAGCACCGATGGGGACACCTATCCAGGCAGTTGCGGATGGGAAGGCAGAGTTTGTCGGCTGGCAAGGAGGTTACGGGCGAGTTGTGGTACTGAAACACGGTGCCACTTACAGCACTTTGTACGGACACATGTCTCGATTCGCACGTGGTTTGCGTACAAGCTCAAGTATCAGTCAAGGCCAAACGATAGGCTTCGTTGGAAAAACCGGATTGGCAACCGGTCCACATTTACACTACGAATTTCGGGTAGATAATCAGCATCGCGATCCGTTGACGGTGAAATTTCCGAACTCCCTGCCTTTGGATGGTAAATTCAAAGACGACTTTCAACGTAAGTCGTCGGCCATGTTGGCGCGACTTGATTCGCTACGCGAAACCCCATCGACGGAAGACAAGTCGCTAGTTGCCAAAGCAGAACTGATTCATAAGCCGTTTCGTCAGCCGAATTAGTTCAACATCTTAATTCGGCACGTTGAGATGTCCATATTCTTGGGACTCATATCCGGCACTAGTTTGGATGCGATCGACGCTGCGCTAATTGATATCTCATCCGATGGAATCCGCCTTCTAAATTATGCCGAGACGCCCTACTCGCGAGATTTGCGTACTCAGTTGGAAGAATCCATTGCGACGCACGCAAAAATTCATCTGAGCGACCTCGGTAGCCTTCATGCCCGCATCGGGCACGAATTTGCCGCTGCGGCGGCAAGCTTACTAGAAGTTTCGAAAATTGATCGAAAAGACGTCGTCGCACTCGGTAGCCATGGGCAGACTTTGGTTCACCACCCCGAACTTAAACCGCCGTTTAGTATTCAGTTGGGCGACCCGAACATAATCGCATTTCACACTGGGATTACGACAGTCGCCGATTTTCGTAGTATGGATCTTGCCGCTGGAGGGCAGGGTGCTCCCCTGGTACCGCCTTTTCATGCAGAGTTATTCGGCCACGCAGGGGTTTCTAGAGCAGTTGTAAATATCGGGGGCATCGCCAATATCACCCTGCTTCCCGAGTCATCGGAAGTGCCGGTTGCGGCTTTCGATACCGGACCGGGAAATACTCTGTTAGACAACTGGATCCGGGCTCAGTTGGGCCAGGCGTTCGACCGCAACGGCGCGTGGGCCGCTAGCGGACAAGTCAATATCGATCTTTTAAAGGTGCTCTTAGCAGAGGAATACTTCGCTCGCGGCCCACCCAAATCTACCGGTCGCGAGCTTTTCAATTTAGGCTGGCTAAAACGAGCGCTAGCTCAATGTGGTGAAGCCCCACTAAGTCCAGCCGACATACAGCGAACGCTTGTGGCTCTGACGGCACGATCTATTGTCACCCAGATAGCGCGTTACCAGTCAGGATGCGCTGAACTAATCCTGTGCGGAGGTGGTGCCAATAACACGCTACTACTAGCTGACATTCAAGCTGCTGCGCCGAGGATGCGTTTGTTCACAACGACCGAACTCGGGGTGCCAGCTGGCGCAATCGAGGCCATGGCGTTCGCGTGGCTGGCGCATCGCCGAGTTGCTGGCCTGCCAGGAAATTTGCCAGCGGTCACTGGGGCACGGCAGTCGGTGCTACTGGGCGGGGTCTACTGCGCGCTTTCAGACAACTCGTAAAACGTTTCCCAAAGCCTAGACGGAAAAGGACGAACCACAACCGCAAGTCGTTTGCGCATTCGGATTACGAATCACAAATTGCGCGCCCTCCAGGCCTTCGCTGTAATCAATTTCGGCGCCAGTCAGATATTGGATACTCATCGGATCTATCAAGAGCTTAACACCTTGATTTTCAACAACTGTATCCCCGTCGGTTTCGGCTTGGTCAAAGGTAAAGCCATATTGGAATCCTGAGCAGCCGCCACCTGAGATAAAGACTCGGAGCATCAATGAGGCATCTCCTTCCTCATCGATTAGCGTCTTAACTTTATACGCAGCTGCGTCAGTGAAGACTAACTGGGGAGGATACGATTGCACTATTTCTGTGTTTACTGTTGCCATTGCAAGGCCTCGCTTGTGACCGTGTCTGGAAATCAACGATTCCCTAGAAACGTGTTTGTTTAGGCCGGTTCGATTGCCGCGCCGCTTAATTTAATCGATGCTGGCACCGACTCAGAAATTCGGACCAGTTTCCCATTCACTTCGGCACCCATCGCCATTTCGATCAGTGCGTAGTGGACATCCCCTTGGACTTTCGCCTTCGACGCAAGTTCGATGTGATCCTTAGCATACACGGAACCCGTTACAGGTCCATCCAAGATGATGTAGGGCACACGGACATCACCTTGTATCGACCCACTATCACTCAACGTTAGCATCGCGCGGTCGTCGTTTTGAGCTGAGACGTTGCCTCGAACCGATCCGTTTATATGCAGGCGGCCTTCAAACTGAATATCACCTGATACTTCAGTTTGGCGCCCAATTATTGAGCTGGCATTAGCTGGTTTGCGTTTCTTATTTCCGAACATTGGGATGGTTCCGAGTTGACTTTATCACCGACTTTAACGGCTGCTATCGGTCGACCGTGAGACCATAGCATCTTTAACTACCCCGTTTAAGCGCCGCGCGGGATTATTTGGTCAATTCCAGAGACGTAATCCAGCCAAACTCACCTCGAACTATCACGGCGAGTTGTCACCGCGTTAGCTAATCTCACTAGTAGATGCCGTATCCTTAGGCTTGATCGATTTTCCGAATTGCGACCGCGCAATCCAAACGTACGTCGAGGGAATGCACCATGAGTTTAATGGCCGTCACGGCAATTGGGGCAGGAGCAGCTTGGGCCAGTGGTATCAATACGTATGCCGTCATCTGCGCGCTAGGGCTTCTGGGTTCGACCGGCCACTTGGTTCTACCTCCTAGTCTGGCGATGTTAACGAATCCGCTAGTAATTGTCGCGGCCGGCTTTATGTACTGCGTCGAATTTTTCGCCGATAAAATTCCGGGTGTTGATTCCGTTTGGGATGTACTACATACGTTTGTGAGGATCCCGGCAGGGGCAATTTTGGCAGCCGCAAGCTTTGGCCAGATGGATCCGGCGCTTCAGATTGCAGCCTTCCTTGTAGGAGGCGGTTTGGCCGCCTCAAGCCATGTTACCAAGGCTGCCGGCCGAATATTAATCAATACGTCGCCAGAACCTGTTTCAAATTGGACGGCTTCGGTTATGGAAGACGTTGTCGCGATTTCGAGCATATACCTCGCGCTTAATCACCCGGTGCTACTGCTAATCGCCCTCACTGGCGTAGTCGGGCTCACAATTATTCTGCTTCCCAACCTGTGGGGCGCGATTCTACTGTTAGTGGGCAAGGTCAAGGCGCTGCTTGGCCTAAACCCCAGCGCGTCTCCAAAATTACCCGTCACCGAAGTGGAAAAATCTTAGGCGCGCCCCTATGGGTCTCGAGTATTCGCTGTTGAAGGCATTTCACCTCATTTTCATGGTGACCTGGTTCGCCGGATTATTTTATCTTCCACGCTTATTCGTTTATCACGCGCTGGCTGAGGACGACATCGGGATCGAACGCTTTAAGGTGATGGAGCGCAAGCTTTATCTAGGGATACTATTGCCGGCCTCAGTGTTAACTATCGCCGCAGGCATCGGTTTAGCAGTGATGCATGGAATGGATTGGATTCGTTCTACGCGCTGGTTTCACTTGAAGCTTGCGTTGTTGGTGTTACTCGTCGCCTATCACTTCTATCTCGGTCATCTACGACGGCGGTTCGAACGCGACGAAAATCTCCATTCCGCAGTATTTTATCGCTGGCTCAATGAACTTCCGGTGCTAATCCTCATCGCGATGATATTACTCGCCGTGTTGAAGCCATCGTAAAATTTACTCTACGAGTAATTCGAAATCCTCTTTCCGCGCCGAACAATCCGGGCAGGTCCAATTAAGTGACAGCTCTTCGAAACGAGTCCCAGGTGGGATTCCGTCTTCTGGCGAACCCAGCGCTTCGTCATAAATAAAGCCACAAATAACGCAAAAATACTTTTTCACGCGTTGTCAGGACGCCCAGTACTTGATCCCCCCCATCGTATATCATTCACCCGATGGAAGGACGCAAAATCCTTCGAACCGTAATCCAGGGAAAAAGAGTTTCGTGAACCGCGAAATCGCGACAAGGCGTCCCTTGGTGCTGGTGTTCGGCGGGCTGGATCCGAGCGGCGCTGGCCTGCAAGCAGATATCGAAACCTGCTTCGCCCTTGGCTGTCACGCCCTCCCTATTGCTACAGCAAACACGATTCAAAGTACTGTTCAATTACGCTCGGTAGAGGGAATTCGCCCGGAGCTTATTCTTCAACAAGCGCGTCATCTCTTCCGTGATATTGGTCCAGTAGGCGCTTGCAAAATTGGCGTGTTGCCGAATGCAGAAACGGTAGAAGCCGTAGTGGAAATTATTCGGCCATGGTCGGCACAGATCCCTGTAATCCTCGATCCTGTCGACACAGCAAGCTCTGGTGGTTGCTTGGTCACACGCGCGGCGAGCGCGGCAATGCGGAAGCTACTTTTGCCACTTGTGACCTTGGTTAAACCTAATTCCTTCGAGGCGCGGACATTAACTGGAGCTGCGGCGCTGGCTCACGCGGGTAATGAATTATCGCGCGCGACTCGACGTGGTGCACTGCTTACAGGTACCGATGATGCGCATGATTCCTACGTCCGTCATCAACTTTATTGCGATGGTGAATTGCACTCGGAATACCGCTGGCCAAAAATTCCCGGCGAATTTCACGGTACGGGTTGCACGTTGACCAGTGCTATTGCGGCCCTGATGGCGCAGGGCACCACGCTCAATTGTGCAGTCGCAACTGGCCTTTCTTATACATGGCGTACGGTTTGCCACGCATACTCGATTGGAGGACGGCAAATGATCCCCGATCGTTCGAGCGCGCATGAACACAATTGACCACTCATCTCGAGCGCGCTTGCGACCGGGAATCTACGCGATTACTCCAGAGTACTTCTCAGACAACCTCGACTTTTACAAAAAAGTAGAAACCCTACTTCGATGTGGGATCTCAGCGCTTCAATATCGGGCTAAAGATCTTCCGTTCGGGAAGCGCCTGATCGCGGCAAACCGTTTTCAAGCATTATGTCGCGAGAGCAAAACTCCGTTTATCGTAAACGACGATATTGAGTTGGCCCTTGCCTGCGCTGCGGACGGCGTGCATTTAGGGCAACACGATCCAGATTATCGCTCGCTCGTATCAAGCAAGCACCGTAGCTTGCGGGTCGGGATCTCCTGTTATAACTCGCTCGAGCGAGCTCGCGACGGAGCCGCCGCTGGAGTAGATTACGTTGCCTTCGGGAGCTTTTTCCCGTCCAGTACAAAACCGAATGCCGTTATTGCCAAGCCTGAACTCTTGTCGGCCGCCAAGCGTGAATTCGAGCTTCCTATCGTTGCGATTGGCGGAATTACCCCACAAAATGCGGTAGCACTTTTAGACGCTGGCGCAGATCTTCTCGCGGTAGTTCAGGGTGTTTTTACATCTCCGGATGTCGCTGCCACGATGACCGAGTTCAATCAACTTTTTGCAACTAGGCAATCTCTTCACGATGGATAAACGCTCGGCGAAGTTATTCCAAGACGCGGCCCGCTATATCCCGGGGGGGGTGAATTCCCCGGTCCGCGCGTTCAACGGAGTGGGAGGGACTCCACTGTTCATGGAGCGCGGGGAAGGTCCCTACCTCTTTGATGCCGACGGACGGCGCTTCATCGATTATGTCGGAAGCTGGGGGCCTCTAGTTCTAGGCCACAATCATCCGCGGGTCGTCGCTGCTATCCATGACCAACTTGCGCGCGGCATAAGCTTTGGCACGCCGACCGAAATCGAAACCGCCCTCGCGGCAAAAGTGGTTGCCATGCTGCCGTCGGTCGAGAAAGTGCGGATGGTCAGTTCAGGAACGGAAGCAGCCATGAGTGCTATTCGTTTAGCACGGGGGATCACAGGCCGCTCACACATCCTTAAGTTTGAAGGGTGTTATCACGGACATGCTGATTCCCTGCTGGTTAAAGCAGGTTCCGGCGCCCTGACATTGGGGATACCTAGCTCACCCGGTGTGCCGGCTGAACTTGCGCAATTGACGCTAACAGCCGCGTATAACGATTTGTCGCAAGTTACAGCGATTTTCCAGCAGCACGGCGGCGACATTGCTGCGGTAATCGTGGAACCGATCGCTGGCAATATGAATTGCGTCCTACCTGCTAACGGATTTTTGGAAGGCCTGCGGAAACTCACTGCGCGCTACGGAAGCCTGCTTATTTTTGACGAAGTGATGACAGGGTTCCGCGTGCATCCCCACAGCGCGCAAGGGTTATATGGAATTTCCCCAGATCTCACTGTGCTCGGGAAGATCATTGGCGGCGGGTTGCCGGTTGGCGCCTTTGCAGGGGCCGCAAAGTTCATGGATCAAATCGCACCTACTGGGCCGATTTATCAAGCCGGCACCTTGTCCGGGAATCCGCTTTCAATGGCCAGTGGCTTGGCAACACTTGAGCAAGTCAGCGCAGCCAATTTCCACTCCGAGCTTGCAGCGTCGACTGATAAGTTGGCGGAAGGATTGCGCACGATCGCGAAGAGTGTCGGAATCCCCATGGTTATCAATAACGTCACGGGAATGTTCGGTATTTTCTTTTCCAACTCACCAACTATCAGTAATTATGCTGACGTCGCAGCGTGCGATACCGAGCGATTCAAGCTTTTTTTTCATGGAATGTTGGCGCGTGGCGTATATTTCGCGCCTTCTGCCTTCGAAGCGGGGTTCGTCTCTTCGGCCCACGGAGCACAAGAACTCGACACGACTCTCACCACTGCCGAAGAAGTGCTGCGGAAAATCAAAAAAGAATTCGGATGAACGCATTCGTTTTCGGAAGGTTAATTGGTGTTGCGTTGGTATTCATTACCCAGACCGTGCCAGCCGCGTTCGCCGATCAAACCGCGCCGGAACTACCCGCACTCTTCGATCAGCTTCAAGACAGCACTGACCCTTCGTTAGCAATTGTCTATGAGCAAGAAATTTGGCAACGTTGGCTGACTGGTCCGACGGACGTGGCTGGCGACAATCTCAATGCAGCTCGCGCCGCCATGAGTCTCGACAAGTTGGACCGCGCCGACACCTTACTCGCTGAGTTGACTAAATCGACTCCAAAATTCGCCGAGGCCTGGAACCAACGCGCGCTGCTGCGCTTTTTACGCAAAGACTATGTTGGAGCACTGCGTGATATTGATGAGACGATTAGACTCGAACCGCGCCATTTCGGCGCCTTATCTGGGCGCGGTCAATGCTATTTGCGCTTGAATCAACCGCAGGCGGCGTTAGCCGCCTTTGAAGAGGCTTTGGCGATTCATCCATGGCTAGCAGACGTCACCCGCCACGCCGAAATTCTACGGACCTATTTAAACGATAAAAACCAAGGAATTTAGCAATCCGTCGTACCTACTCAGTTAGACTTTCGCCCACTCACATTTCGGCGAATAAACCCACTCGTAGTCCCGCGCCCCGGTAAATAGTTTCGCCATCAACTTCCATGCGGGCGTCGGCAATTCCCATCACCAGACCACGTTGAACAAGTCGCTTGATATCCACTTCATAGCGGACAAGTTTGCGATCCGGCGTGACTTGTCCAGAAAATTGAATCTCGTTACCGCCGAGCGCGCGGCCACGGCCGAGACCACCTTTCCACGCTAGAAAAAATCCAATTAATTGCCACATTGCATCTAATCCCAAGCACCCAGGCATTACCGGATCACCTTTGAAATGGCACTGAAAGAACCATTGCTCAGGATGGATATCTAACTCGGCCAGCATCGAGCCTTTGCCGTAACGACCACCCTTGTCGTCGATATTGATGATGCGATCGAACATTAGCATCGGCGGTGACGGTAGCTGCGCATTGCCGGGTCCGAATAAATCACCCTGGCCACACTCAAGTAACTCAGCGTAGGAATAATTGTCCTTACGACGATCGTTTAAAATGATTGGTGCTTGCGCATTTATCGGAACGAACATGGGGATCTGAGTGCCGCCAAGGGGTTGCCGGGAGTATACCAGTTGGTGTCGTCCCTGAGCCGAGGGGCTTACCCGCTAATCGAAACGGACAAACGCGGTAGCAACCGTATTGCCACCGTGCGAAGTCAGTTCAACAGTCCCGTTGTAACCAGTTTCAACGATCTCCCGAACCGTCGCCAGGCCGATACCGTGACCCTCTACGGATTGATCCAAACGCGCACCACGTTGCATAACCTCGGGGGCCTTTTCGAATGGGAGCCCAGGTCCATCATCATGAATTTTGATGCTCAATGGGAAGCGTCGCTGCTCCGGATACTCCTGTATCGCATTGATTTCGATCCTTACCTGGGTACGCGCCCATTTACACGCGTTATCCGCGAGATTCCCGATAATTTCCATTAAATCGCCTTGGTCGCCGAAGAATTGTGCGTCGTCCGACGCACTCCCGCTAATGCGCAGCGTGCGAGCGTGGTACACCTTGCGAAGCGAATTCACAATCCGCTCCAACAGCGGGGCAACCGATACCGGCGGCGCCAGGGTGCTACGACCAGCGGTGGCCGCCCGCTGTAATTGGTATTTGATTGTTGAATCCAGTTGGTCAACGGGATCACGTAAGGTCTCTGCGATATCCCGCGCACGAGGATCTGATTCGAGGGTAGAGCGAATTACCGCCAGCGGCGTTTTCAAACTGTGCGCCAGATCCCCCAGCGCGTTTCGATAACGCACTAAATGCGAATCGCGCGCAGCGATCAGCGCATTTAGATTACTGGTTAAGGTCTGTAGTTCGCGAGGGTATTCACCGCTCAACGTACTTTGAAGTCCGGCTTCAATCGCGCGTACTTCGCTCGCCACGTGCCTTAGTGGTTCGATGCCCCAGCGCAAAATCAAGGTTTGAATCAACAACAAAAATGCGGCAAGGCCCACTAACCACAACCACATGCTTCGCTGGAATCGCCTGACAAACGTGTTGTAAGCGCGACGCCCTTCGCAGGCTTGGACAGTATATGGCGTGGTTGGTTTGTCAGCTCGCCCCTCCCACTGCACTAGATAGCTGAGACAAAACAGCTTTTCATCGGTCGAGGAAAGCGCATCTTCGAAAACGAAGTTGCCTGCTGGGCGTTCGCCCGGCCATTGAATCGCAACCCCTAGCATTGAGCGCGAGCGCCAAACTACCTCACCAGCACCATTGTGGATCTGGGCATAGTGGCCGGACTCTGGCATTGCGAGCGCGGGATCTAGCGGCGCAGATCCGCTCAGCGGCTGCGCTGGCTGGTCTAGATCAGCCAGTCCGAGCAGCATGAAGATCTGTCCTTTTAGACGCTCCTGTACTGACGATTTGGCGGTTTGCCGAAAGCCGTGGTCAAGCACCCACCCTGCGGCGCCGAGAAAGATCGCGAGCACCACGACCGCGGCTATTAGTAAACGGCTATGAAGCGAGCCAGGCATGTTCCGCGCCCGCGATCAGCAATACAGGAATTATTCCGAAGCCCCGGAAGTGCGTTCGTAACGAAACCGATAGCCATGCCCGCGCGCTGTTTCCACTGGATTCAAATCGCGCTGCGGATCCAGCTTTTTGCGCAACCGCCCAATGATGACTTCCAGGACGTTGCTGTCACGATCGTTATCGTCTTCATAGAGATGTTCACTAAGCTCCGTTTTCGAAACCACCCGTCCAGCATGGAGCATCAGATATTCCAGCACCTTGTATTCAAATGCTGTGATTTCGATTTCCTGTCCTTGTAGCTGCAACGTTTTCGCCGCTGTATCTAGGGTATACGGCCCACACCGAAGTTTAGCCCCGGTCCAACCCGCTGCGCGGCGGACCAAGGCACGAATTCGGGCGAATAATTCCTCAGCATGAAAAGGTTTGACTAAATAATCATCTGCACCTAATTCAAGGCCTGCAACTTTATCTTCCCAGTTTCCACGCGCGGTTAGAATAAGTATTGGGAACACTAAACCCTTCGTGCGCCACTGTTTAATCAGCTCTGTCCCTGAAATATCGGGTAGCCCTAGATCGACTACGGCCACGTCAATCGGGAATTCAGCGCCAGCGTATAGTCCATCAGCCCCGTTTGCCGCAACGTCGACTGCAAAACCTTCGCTTCTGAGACGCTCGGCTAGGCCTTCGCGCAATTGACGGTCATCTTCTATGAGTAACAGCCGCATAAAGCCTTATTGCAACGCACCAGAATTAATGTCCACGACGACACGCCGGACCCGACCTTCGTTTAGAAGCACTCGGACTTCATAAGTAGATTGTCCACTGGCGGCAGCCGGACGTACATCCAATATACGACCGCCAGTTTGAATTCGCGCGATTTCGGCCGCTTGGTCTGCCCCAAGGGCCATGGGTGGCGGATTAAGCGGCGGTTGCGCGAACTCCGCCGCGACCACGCTGGTAGACGCTATCATCAATATTGCGGCTCGAAGGACCGTTGAATACATACTTGTCGCGATCCCAGCACGGATGCTGGCTATCACGCCTCCCGTAGGATATAGGAACCCTTCGGATGTTAAAGTGAACTCAATTAACTTGGACTGAACTTAACCAGGTGGCGCGATTTCACGATCGTGGAGAAGTGCCGGAATCATCGCGCGGACCTCTGCTACCCGGCTTGGCGCTATGTCCGCCATTATAAACCCAGGTTCTGACCCGCCATCGGCAAGTACCTCTCCCCATGGATCGACGATCAATGAATGGCCATAGGTCTTGCGGCCCCAACTGCGGGTTCCGCATTGGCCGGCCGCGAACACAAAACAACCGGTTTCGATGGCACGCGCGCGTACAAGAACGTGCCAATGTGCCATCCCAGTGGTGTGGGTGAACGCAGCCGGGATCGCGATGAAATCAGCGCCTGCTTGCGCGAGCAGGCGGTAAAGCTGCGGGAACCGCACGTCATAACAAATTGATAAACCCAGTCGACCCCACGGCAGTTCAGCAATTACCGCACAGTTGCCCGGGGCTACTGCATTCGATTCTTTGTACATCTCTCCATTCTTAAGTCGCACGTCGAACAGATGTATCTTGTCGTACTCGCGTAAAAGCGCACCGTCGGGGGTAATTAAGTAGCTACGGTTGGCCACCCGCTCCGGTGAGGTCTTGATCGTCAGCGAGCCCAGTACCAGATAGACCCCCAAAGACTGCGCTAGCTCGCGAAAATGCGGAAGCGCTGGGTGGCTTGCTGCATCGAAGCCCCGCGTCAGGTAATGCTCATCGCGTTCTTCAAGACAGGTGAAGTTCTCGGGGAGGCAGATCAATTCGGCACCCGTGCCCGCCGCATCTCGGGTTAGCTGGGTGGCGATCGCGATGTTTTCGGCGAGATCGTCCTCGGCACAATTCTGGACACAGGCAACTTTGAAGGTATCCGTCACATCAACCCCCTTAGGCTAATTTGTGCTCGGCAACGACGATCCCATCGAGATCCGCGTACAAATAATCGCCAGGTTTGATCGTTATTTCGGCGAAACGCACCGGTACGTCTCTTTCGCCCTCGCCTTTCTTGACACTCTTGCGCGGGTTAGTCCCAAGCGCCTTGAGCCCAATTGCCATCTGATGCAGCGGCGCAGCGTCGCGAATGCATCCGTAAACCACAATCCCGCGCCAACCGTTTTTGACCCCGAGATCGCCAAGCACGTCGCCAACTAAGGCGCAGCGGAGTGAGCCCCCGCCATCAACGACCAACACGCGGCCAGCTCCTTCCTGCTCCAGGTTGGCTCGAACCAGACTGTTGTCTTCGAAAACTTTTACAATCGCCACTGGGCCTTCAAATACGGAGTTGCCGCCGTAATCTTGAAAGATCGGCGCGGCGACCCGTAGCGACTCGCCGTGCAGGTCATATAGATCCGCCGTTGCTTGGTTCATTGTTCGCCGTGCCTCTTCATTCTTTCTTTGCCTTGCGCGGACGTTGCCAGCCGGCGATCGACTTTTGGCGAACACGACTGATCACCAAGCGCTCGGCTTCGACGTTTTCGGTGACCGTGGTGCCAGCACCGATGGTGGCACCACGCCCGATCGTAACCGGCGCGACAAGTTGCGTATCTGAGCCAATGAAGACATCGTCCTCGATTACTGTCTTATGCTTATGCGCACCATCGTAGTTACAGGTAATCGTGCCTGCCCCTACGTTGACACGGGAACCTATTTCCGTGTCACCAACATACGCCAGATGATTCACCTTACTACCTTTGGCGATCCGGCTCTTTTTGATCTCGACAAAGTTACCGATGTGGACACCGTCGCCGAGTTCAGTTTCCGGTCTAATCCGTGAGAACGGGCCAATCCGTGCACCGACACCGATCTTCGCCTCCTCGATCACCGAATTCGCTAGCACCACCGCCTCGTCGCCCAATTCAGCGTCGCGGATGAAGCAATTGGGCCCAATAACGACGCGGTCGCCAAGGCGTACGCGACCTTCGAACACGGCATTGATGTCGATGATGACGTCTCGGCCACAGATCAGTTCACCGCGAATGTCGATTCGAAGCGGATCCATCACGGTGGTTCCGCGCTCCATTAACGCATGCGCTTGACGGCGTTGGTAAGCGCGTTCGAGTTCCGCAAGTTGCGTTCGATTATTGACCCCCGTTACCTCGGTTGGCTCCGCTGTCGCGATCGCATGAACTTGGATGTTTTCGGCAACCGCAAGGCCGACGCAGTCGGTTAGATAATATTCACCTTGCGCGTTCAGATTGCCAATTCCGGGTAGCCAACGATGCAGATATTCGCCACGAATCGCCATGATCCCGGTGTTAATTTCGTTGATCGCCAATTCATCTGCCGCCGCATCTTTATGCTCGACAATTTTTACGATCGTGCCACTGCGGTCACGCACAATTCGGCCATAGCCTGTGGGATCGGGAAGCACGGCCGTTAACAGCGAAAAGCCACTCGGTGCCGCTGCCGCTAGCAATTTTTCCAACGTCTCCCGCGTTAGCAACGGAACATCGCCGTAGAGAATCAGCACCAGCGAGTCTAATGGGATCTTTGAGAGTGCCTGTGCCACCGCATGCCCGGTGCCTAATTGTTCGCGCTGCTCCACCCACACGAGGTGGCGATCGCGGTATTCCTTGCGCAGTAGTTCCCCACCGTGCCCATAGATAACGATTGGGGGGAGTAAGGTCAACGCCGCGCCTGTATCGAGCACGTGTCCGACCAGTGGTTTGCCGGCGATTCGATGCAATACCTTCGGCAGCTCGGAGTACATCCGCTTACCTTGACCGGCTGCCAGAATACATAACGTTAGATTCATGGAATCGCGCGCTTTCTAGGTTCTAGAGGACACAATCATAATCGTCCGGTGCGAGGTCCGCACGAACCCGATTAGAATTCGGTTACTGGTCAACCTGGCGTCGCACGGCACCGAATTTAAGTCATGGGCGCTCGATCGATTGCGTGACAACCTTGGAGTGCGGAATTTAACCGCCGCGGCGGCGTAAACGTTGGATCGTCTGAAGCTGAGCTGCGAGTTCCGCAAGTTCGGCCTGCGCCCTGCTCAGGTCTAGTTTGCCACTTCGATCCTTGAGACTTTCTTCAGCTTGTTGCTTGGCCTTGAGCACCGCCGCTTCATCCAGGTCGTGCGCCCGAACAGCGGTATCCGACAACACCGTCACAACTTTCGGAAGGACTTCCAGCATCCCACCGGAAACGTAAAAGGCCTGTTGCTCACCGCTCGGAAGTTGTACGCGAACTTCCCCGGGACCCATTCGCGTCAACATCGCGGCGTGACCAGGCGCAATGCCGACTTCGCCCAAAATGGCGGGGGCAAACACCATCGCGGCCTCGCCGGAGAAGATCTCACGCTCCGCGCTGACAATGTCGACATGAATGGTAGACATGAATGGCTTACCGCGACTTAAAGGGTTTTAGCTTTCTCGACTGCGTCTTCGATCGTCCCGACCATGTAGAACGCTTGTTCCGGCAGATGATCGTATTCACCAGCCACAATTGCCTTGAACGCTCGAATCGTATCTTTGAGTGACACGTATCGACCCTTCGCGCCAGTGAACACTTCTGCGACGAAGTATGGCTGCGACAGGAAGCGTTGAATCTTTCGCGCGCGTGCGACAGTGAGGCGGTCTTCTTCGGACAATTCATCCATGCCTAAAATCGCGATGATGTCACGTAGTTCTTTGTAGCGCTGCAAGGTGCCTTGAACCGCGCGTGCGGTTTCGTAGTGCTCTTGTCCGACGACTAAGGGGTCGAGCTGTCGGCTCGTAGAGTCGAGCGGATCAACCGCAGGATAGATACCGAGTTCGGCAATTTGGCGGGAGAGCACGACGGTTGCGTCAAGATGCGCAAACGTAGTTGCGGGTGACGGATCGGTTAAATCGTCCGCTGGAACATAGACGGCCTGAATTGAGGTAATTGAGCCCGTCTTAGTAGAGGTGATTCGTTCTTGGAGTCGACCCATCTCTTCAGCCAAGGTCGGTTGATAACCCACCGCGGAGGGCATTCGACCGAGCAAGGCCGAGACTTCGGTACCAGCCAATGTAAAACGATAAATGTTGTCAATGAACAGCAGCACATCGCGGCCTTCATCGCGGAATTTCTCCGCGAGCGTTAAGCCCGTCAACGCAACACGTAACCGGTTGCCAGGAGGCTCGTTCATTTGACCGTAGACCAACGAAACTTTATCGAGAACGTTGGAATCCTTCATTTCGTGATAGAAATCGTTGCCTTCACGGGTACGCTCACCGACGCCCGCAAAAACAGAGAACCCACTGTGTTCGATCGCGATATTACGGATCAGCTCCATCATATTGACAGTCTTACCCACTCCGGCACCGCCAAAGAGGCCAACTTTACCGCCCTTCGCGAATGGGCAGATTAGATCGATAACCTTAATACCGGTTTCGAGTAATTCAGTCGCGGGTGACAGATCGGTGAATTTTGGGGCCTCCCGGTGGATTGACATCGTCTCGGTGCAATCGATTTCACCAGCTTCATCGATCGGCTCACCTAACACGTTCATGATTCGACCGAGTGTTTTCTGCCCGACGGGCACCATGATTGGCGCGCCGGTATTCGTCACTGGCATACTGCGGCGTAGACCGTCTGTCGATCCCAATGCAATTGTACGCACCACGCCGTCACCAAGCTGTTGCTGCACCTCGAGCGTGGTCGAGCCATCCGCTAACTTTAATGCGTCGTAGATCTTGGGAACCGATCCAGTGGGGAACTTGACGTCTATGACGGCCCCAATGATTTGTGAGATGGTTCCTGTGCTCATGCGGGTGTTCCTCTTTAAATTCTTTCGATTCGGATAGCAGCAGTGGCGCGATTTAGACCGCAGCCGCACCGCCGACGATCTCGGCGAGTTCCTGCGTAATCGCGGCTTGGCGCGCTTTGTTATAAATAAGCTGAAGTTCTTTAATTAATTTTCCGGCGTTATCCGACGCGCTTTTCATGGCCACCATGCGGGCTGCCTGTTCGCAGGCGATATTCTCGATTACGCATTGATATACCAGCGATTCCACGTAACGCTCTAGCAATTGGTCCATGACTTCCTTGGCTTCGGGCTCGTAAATGTAATCCCAGTGGTATTGCAGCGAATCATCGTTCTGCGGCTTCAGTGGAACCAGCTGCTCAAGATCGGACTTTTGAGTCATCGAGTTCACAAAGTTGTTAGATGCGATATAGACCGCGTCAATCGAGCCTTCGAGATAGGCGTTCAACATGATCTTGACCGTACCGATCAGCTGTTCCGCGTGGGGTTGGTCGCCAATACGAGTGGTCTGACCAACTACCGTGCCTCCGATGCGCTGGAAAAACTGCGCTGCTTTGCGGCCGATTGTGCAGAACTCGAATTCAACTTCGTCGCCCTGCCACTTTTTAATCTGCTGAATCAGCATGCGGAAAAGGTTCGAATTCAGGCCACCGCACAGCCCACGATCGGTGGAAACCACGATCACCCCAATCCGTTTAAGCGGGCGAGGAATTAAAAACGGGTGCCGGTATTCGGAATGCGCCTGAGCGATATGCGCGACAACGTTTCTCATCTTGTCGGCATACGGACACGCTGCACGCATCCGCTCCTGAGCCTTGCGCATTTTTGACGTCGCGACCATTTCCATGGCGCGCGTGATCTTCTGCGTGTTTTGCACGCTTGCGATCTTGACCCGAATTTCTTTACCTACGGCCATGCAAAGTTCCTTGACCCAATCCTACTGGTACGCGGAGAGTGATTACCAAGCCTGGGTCTTTTTGAAGCGCTCGATAGCGGCTTTGAGTTCACTTTCAATTTTGTCGGAGAAGTCACCCGTGTCATTGATCTCTTTCATCAACGTGGCTTGATCGCTATTCATATAACCGTGCAGCGCGGATTCAAATGCGCCGACTTTCTTCACATCGACATCATCAAGATAACCGCGGTCGACCGCGTACAACGATACCGCCGTCTCGGCGACTGATAGCGGCGAGTACTGCTTTTGTTTCATCAACTCCATTACACGCTGGCCGCGATCGAGCTGTTTTCGCGTGGTTTCGTCGAGGTCTGAGGCGAATTGAGCGAAAGCAGCTAATTCGCGATACTGAGCTAAGGCCAAGCGCACGCCACCGCCGAGCTTCTTGATGATTTTCGTCTGTGCCGCCCCACCCACGCGCGAAACCGAAAGACCCGCGTTGATCGCGGGTCGGAATCCAGAGTTGAATAAACTGGTTTCGAGATAAATCTGGCCGTCTGTAATCGAAATTACGTTTGTCGGTACGAAGGCCGACACGTCACCGGCTTGTGTTTCGATAATTGGAAGCGCTGTTAGCGAGCCTGTTTTTCCTTTGACTAAACCATTCGTCTCACGTTCGACCCACGCTTCGTTTACTCTAGCTGCACGTTCGAGCAGACGTGAATGGAGGTAGAACACGTCCCCGGGATACGCTTCCCGACCCGGTGGGCGGCGAAGTAGCAAGGAGACCTGGCGATAGGCCCAGGCTTGCTTCGTCAAATCGTCATAGATAATGAGCGCGTCTTGACCGGAGTCACGGAAATACTCACCCATAGCGCATCCGGAATAAGGCGCTATGTACTGCATCGCCGCTGATTCGGACGCTGTGGCCGCAACAATGATGGTGTGCGCCATCGCGCCGTGCTCTTCGAGCTTTCGAATCACAGTGTTGATCGATGAGGCCTTCTGCCCAATGGCGACATAGATACATTTAATCCCTGTCGCTTTCTGGTTAATGATCGTATCGATAGCCACTGCGGTCTTGCCTGTTTGGCGGTCGCCGATGATCAATTCGCGTTGACCACGGCCTACCGGGACCATCGCGTCGATCGATTTCAGCCCGGTTTGGACCGGCTGTGAAACAGACTTACGCCAGATAACTCCCGGTGCAATCTTTTCGATCGGTGAACTCTTCGTCGTTTCGACTGGGCCTTTGCCATCGATCGGTTGCCCAAGCGCGTTAACTGCGCGACCTAGTAAGCCTTCACCAACCGGCACCTCGAGAATGCGTTTCGTGCAACGCACGACGTCGCCTTCCTTGATGTGTTGATACTCTCCCATGATGACTGCGCCAACCGAATCCTGTTCGAGGTTCAGTGCGAGTCCGAACGTATTGCCGGCGAATTCGATCATCTCGCCAGCCATCACATCGGACAGGCCGTGGATGCGCGCGATCCCGTCGGCCAAGCTGACCACGGTGCCCTCGGTGCGAGCTTCGGTTCCAAGATCGAACTCTTGGATCTTTCTCTTGATGAGTTCGCTGATTTCACTAGCGCTGATTTGCATGCGATGTCCTCGTTCCTGCGGTTGCGCGGCTATGCGCTGCGCCCGCTCATTTCCAATTAAACAAATTCGCCAATTGATTCAACCCGCCTTTGAGCGATACGTCGAACACGGTGTCGCCGACCTGCACTATTGCGCCACCGATTAGGGTTTGGTCGAGTCGTTGAGTGATCCGTACTGCCTTACCGAGGCGTTTTTCGACTGCTTTGGCAATTGCCGCTTCTTCGCTGGGCGCAAGCGGGAACGCTGAAACAATCTCGGCGTGCGCAATGTTTTCCGCGACAGCCCGATGGCGTTCAAATAACTGCGCAATCTCTCCGACCACCACCAAACGGTGTGCGGCACCTAAAACTTTGACAAATCTTCCGAACGACGGCGAGAACCGCGCTCCGCCGAGATCGAGTAACAGGTCAATCAAACGCTGTTGACTTACTTTCGGATCGCTGATGACGCGCCGCATCGCAGGATCCGCTACAACCATACCCAGAAATGCGAGCGCTTCCGACCATGCACCGATCGCCCCTTCGGTATTCGAATACTCGAAGGCGGCCTGCGCATAGGGTCTCGCGATGGTGAGATTTTCTTGCATGCGGTGCAGCTGCTTAGAGTCGAGCGCCGAGCTTCTGTAGCACTTCCTGATGCTTCGCGAGATCAATCTCGCGCATCAGAATCTGTTCAGCTCCAGCGAGCGCAAGAGCCGCGACCTGACCGCGCAATGTTTCACGGGCTTGTTGAACTTCTTGCTCAACGTTGGCGCGGGCGGCGGCAAGTTGACGCTCCCCTTCCGCTTTGGCCGCGACCTTTGCCTGCTCGATCATGTCGTCCACCCGCTTTTGCGTGTTCGCCAACAGATCCTGGCTTTGCTGTTTCGCCCCGTTGACAACTTCCTGCGCACTGCCTTGTGCTTGGAGCAGCGCTTGCTGGCCACGATCCGCTGCCGCAAGTCCATCAGCGATCTTTTTCTGGCGATCCTCTACCGCCTTCATAAGCGGCGGCCACACAAAACGCGCGGTGAACCATATGAAGATCGAAAACGAGATGGCTTGAGCCACCAGCGTAAAATTGATGTTCATCCTAGCTAGTCCCTCTTACCGGATTACTGCTCGACTCAGTGCGGAATCACGGCGAGAAGCGGATTACCGAAGGCGAACAGCATGGCCAGACCGACCCCGATAATGAACGACGCGTCGATCAAACCGAGCAACAGGAAGACCTTGCCTTGTAGTTGAGGGATGAGTTCCGGCTGGCGAGCCGCACCTTCGAGGAAGCGCGAGCACATGATGCCGACGCCGACGCATGCGCCTAATGCGCCGAGGCCAATGATGAGCCCGATTCCGATCCCGGTCGAAGCCTGAATCATTGCCAGGTATTGAAGATTTTCCATGTTACGTTCCTTTCTAGGTTGGTATTGGGTGCGAGTGATGTGGTCAGTGGCTTTCGTGCGCCATCGCGATGTAGACGATCGTCAACATCATAAAAATAAAGGCTTGAAGGGCTACGATCAAAATGTGAAAAATCGCCCAGCCGGCGGATAGGAGCGCACCGAAGAGTGTGCCTGCGACCCCGGTCGCGGCCCACAATCCCAGCAGCAGAAAAATGATCTCGCCCGCATACATATTGCCGTAGAGCCGCAGGCTGTGTGAAAGCGGCTTGGAAATGTATTCAACGATGTTGAACAAAAAATTAAACAGCCAGAGGCTCGGATTGCTACCGAACGGTGCACAGAAAAGTTCGTGAATAAAGCCGCCCACACCTTTGGCCTTCACGCTGAAAAAAATCATCAACAACCATACCGTGAGCGCGAGCGCAAACGTGGTATTGATATCGGACGTCGGCACCGACCGCCAGTTTTCGAGGCCAAATGCATGTTTATAAAACAACGCCATAATATCGACGGGCAGGAAGTCCATCGCGTTCATGAAGAAAACCCAGACAAAAACGGTGAGCGCGAGAGGTGCTAGAAAACGAATATCGCCGTGAAACATGCTGCGGGCTTGTTCGTTGACGAAATCAATTGCAAGCTCGACAAAGGCTTGGCGTTTCGTCGGTACGCCTGCGGTAGCGCCACTGACTACCCAATAGAGAAATCCAAAAACGACGATGCCGAGAACCGCCGACGTAACCAAGGTATCCAGATGCAACGTCCAAAACGGCGTATCGCCGATGGGTTTGGTTAGGAACGTCAGGTGATGCTGAATATACCCAGTCGGGGTCAGCGCGTGTTCGGCGTGTTGTGCTGCCATGCTGTTTTTATAAGCTGTCGTTGTCGAAATCGATTACTGTTTATGTTGTCGAGAACATGCATCGACTTTCCGGTCTTAGTCAGTCGTTGCGCGTAAACCATACCGCAAGCCATTGGGCTTTTAATGCGCAGATAACCCCGCTGATCAAAGCCGGCCAAACCGCGTGCGCGCCCAGCCAGCGTGCCGCAAGGTAGAGTGCTACCAACGTACATAACAGCTTGACCAACTCCCCAAGCATGAGGCTTGCTTTCGAGAGCACGCGTACATGACGCGCTTTCAACCAGAGAAAAGCGGCTAAGCCCGCGTTAGGCAGCGCGATCGCCACTCCCCCCAAGAAACCCGACCACGCACCGTTGGACCCTGCGATTAAGCTTGCGGGGACAGTAACTGTAAGGAGCGAAGCCCACTGCAACGCAATCGTGATCGCGAGGGGCCTAGTCCATGCTGTCTGAGTCAACGCGCGCCCCTGCGGCGGCTCCTTGCAGTGCAATATTCCGACGGTGGCGGATTGTAGTGATATGTGTTTGCACGCGTCAAATGGCCAATACCAAATCGTCGCACGATCACCGCAAGCCGCTTATCGAATATGCGCCAGAATGCCGTCCAGCTCATCGAGAGAATTGTAGTGAATCACTAATTGTCCACGGCCTTTGCTTGAATATTTAATTGCCACGGCTGCACCGAGGCGCTCCGCCAGCTGCGTTTCAAGCTGCTGCACATTGGGATCTGGTGCGGCCTTCGTCGAATTCCCGATCGGGGTCGCTAGCGCGTGACGAACCAGTCTTTCCGTCGCGCGAACCGATAATCCATCCTGTACAACCTGTTTAGCGAGCCGCGATTGGCCCGGATCCGGCACGGCCAACAAAGCTCGCGCGTGGCCCATTTCGAGTTGCCCATCTTCCAGGAGGCTTTTGGTTTCCGCGCCTAAATCAAGCAGCCGCAAAAGATTCGACACTCCCGCGCGTGAACGACCAATGGCCTCCGCGATCTCTTGGTGGGTCATCCCGAACTCGCCCAGAAGGCGATGTAGCGCGAGTGCCTCTTCCAGAGGATTCAACTGCTCGCGTTGGATGTTTTCGATCAGCGCAATACTCATCACCGCGCGATCGGGTACTGACTTCACTACCGCAGGCATCTCGTGCAGTCCTGCGATTTGTGCCGCACGCCAACGGCGCTCGCCTGCGATCAGTTCAAAACGATCGGAATCCGGAAGTGGTCGAACAACTATCGGCTGGACGATTCCTTGCGCCTTGATCGAATCAGCAAGTTCTTGCAGTGCTTCAGGTTTAATTGACAAGCGAGGTTGAAAGCGGCCGCGTTGAATCAGGTCGATTGGGATTATGCGCAACGCATCGGAGGATTTACCGCCTGGGTCAGGCTTTTCGGCGCCAATTCCGAGTAACGCATCAAGGCCTCGTCCCAACGCACGCTTTTGTTTCACTACAGTTCGTCCTAGTTGGTGCGCACAGCGCGCTGCGCTTCATCGCGTCGTAACATCTCACCGGCAAGCGCGAGATATGCGAGCGCACCAGTTGAGGCTTTGTCATAAATCAACGCAGGCAAGCCGTGGCTTGGTGCTTCTGCTAATCGGACATTGCGCGGAATAATCGTGTGATACACCTGCTCGCCAAAATGCTTCAACAGTTGTTGCGAGACTTGGTTGGCGAGGTTGTTGCGCGGATCGAACATGGTTCGCAAGAAACCTTCAACGTGTAATTTTGGATTCAGGATCTTGCGGATTTTGTCGACCGTTTGGAGTAACGCCGAGATACCCTCTAGCGCGTAATACTCACATTGGGTCGGGACGATCACTGCATCTGCGGCGACTAACGCGTTGACCGTCAACATGTTCAGGGCTGGCGGGCAGTCGATAATGATGTAGGTATAGCGTAAGTCGACGGTTTCGAGCGCCATGCGTAGGCGGAGTTCGCGGCCAATCTCCTCCAATAACCCGACTTCAGCCCCGATCAGATCGCTGTTACCGGGCAACAGGTCATAGCCAATCTCTGGTAGGACTTGGATCGATTCGGACAACGTTGCATTGCCCATCAACACATCGTAGCTGGAGTACTTTAAAGCGCGCTTATCGACCCCACTGCCCATCGTGGCATTACCTTGTGGATCAAGATCGACGAGCAATACCGTACGCTTGGTCGCAGCGAGAGACGCCGCCAAGTTGACGCTGGTGGTGGTCTTGCCAACACCGCCTTTTTGGTTGGCGATTGCGAATACCTTGGCCATCGAAAATTCCGGGCTTGTTATCGTATGCCGCTGTGCGGATTAACCTGCCTGCTATGGGCGGTCAATTTGCAGCCGATTATGGCACAAACTTACGCCTGTCCTAGCACAGGCTTAGGCGACAAGCCGGTCGCAGATCACTAAATGACGTGATTCCCAACCGGGAACCGTGAGACTTTGGACCTCAGTGCGATAAGCGGTGCTATCGATCGCCGCGAGTTCAGGCGCAGGGTCGCGTCCTTTCATCGCAATTAAGCGACAACCCAGTGTTTGTCCAGCGTGGGTAGCTGCAAGAAACTCGCTGAGAGAGCCAAACGCGCGACAGATAAAGGTATCGACCGGCCGATCAGGCTGCCAATTCTCTAAGCGAACGGCGGCGACTTCAACATTGCGAAGAGCGAGTTCAATCCGAACCTGTTCGAGAAAACGCGCGCGTTTGCCGCGCGGCTCGACCAACGTAATTTCTTTGTTCGGCGTAACGCACGCGAGAACTATGCCAGGCAGGCCCGCGCCGCTGCCTAGATCAAGTACCTGCGTTCCCACGACATACGGCACGATAGTCAGACAATCGGCAATGTGGCGGATAATGAAGTCCTCGCTCGACTTCGCTCCAGTTAAGTTCGCGATCCGATTCCACTTGAAGACGAGTTCGGTGTAGTGCATGAGCAGGTCGCTCTGCGCCCGCGATAATGCGACCCCGACTGCAGCCGCGGCGTCGGTAATTACCGCGTCTAAGCCGCGCATGAGAGAGCTACCCGGTGGCCGCTGAAGGTCCGTTGCGGCGCTTCAAATGCACCAACAATAGCGATATCGCGGCAGGCGTAATCCCTGAAATGCGTGCCGCCTGTCCCACCGTATTTGGCCGATAGCTCACGAGCTTAGTCACTATTTCGTTCGATAGGCCGCGGACACTGGCGTAATCAAAGTCACACGGAAAAACAGTCTCCTCGTGGCGTTTCGCGCGCGCGATTTCTTCGTCTTGGCGGATCAAATACCCGCTATATCGGGCGTGGATCTCCAACTGCTCGATCACCTCCAGCGCTGTCACGCCTGGTCCAGCACCCGGCAATTCCATCAGGCGCAGGTAGTCGAGTTCAGGCCGCCGTAGTAAATCGGCGAGCGTCTGTTCCTTACGTAAACCCTGCCCCAGGACAGGGGTAGCGAGCGCTTCTGGCAGTCGGTCTGGACTCATCCAGGTCGATTCGAGCCGTGTTTGTTCGGTTTCGAATTCGGCTCGCTTGCGCTCGAAGCGCCGCCACCGCTCATCGTCCACTAAACCCAATTCACGCCCCGACGCCGTTAAGCGTAAATCGGCGTTGTCTTCGCGCAGCCGCAATCGATACTCGGCGCGACTCGTAAACATTCGATAGGGCTCACTAGTGCCGCGCGTGACGAGGTCGTCAATCAAAACTCCGATATAGGCCTCGTCACGTCGGGGATACCAAGCCGCCTGTTCGCGAGTTCGCAAGGCCGCGTTGATGCCGGCGACCAGACCCTGCGCCGCCGCTTCTTCATAACCTGTGGTACCGTTAATTTGGCCGGCAAAAAACACTCCTCGCAGCGCCTTCGTTTCAAGCCAGGGGGTAATTTCACGCGGATCGAAATAGTCGTACTCGATCGCATACCCGGGCCGAGTGATATGCGCCTGCTCAAAACCCTTGATCGATCGAACCAGCGCGAGCTGGATATCAAACGGCAGACTGGTCGAGATCCCGTTCGGATAGATCTCCTGGGTCGCTAGACCTTCAGGTTCGATAAAGATTTGATGCTGAGTGCGACCGGTGAACCGCATTACCTTGTCCTCGACCGACGGACAGTAGCGCGGACCGGTGCTCTCAATCTGACCGTTATACATAGGAGAGCGAGCGATTCCAGCCCGAATGATCGCGTGGGTCTGCTCGTTGGTATGCGTGATGTGACAGACTACCTGGCGCGGGTGCTGCGCGACATCTCCCATGAACGAGAACACTGGCACTGGCTGATCACCAGGTTGCGCGGTGAGCGCTCGATAATCGATTGTCGCGCCATCAATTCGCGGAGGCGTGCCGGTCTTCAACCGTCCGGCTGGTAAATTGAGTTCGCGGAGCTTAGCGGAGAGGCGATTTGAAGGTGGATCACCCGCCCGTCCCGCTTGATGCTGGCTTTCGCCAATATGCACTAAACCGCCGAGAAAGGTCCCGACCGTCAACACCACGGTAGGCGCCAAAAATTCGAGCCCCATTTGCGTCACGACGCCGCGTACTTCATCTCCCTCCAACAAGAGATCGTCGACGGCCTGTTGGAAAAGACTTAAACCCGGTTGGGTTTCGAGTGCCCGGCGAATGAACGCGCGATAGAGTGCGCGGTCGATCTGTGCACGAGTTGCGCGCACCGCCGGCCCTTTGCTCGCATTGAGTCGTCGAAAATGAATTCCACAATGATCGGCGGCAACCCCCATAATGCCGCCGAGCGCATCGATTTCGCGGACCAGATGGCCTTTGCCGATGCCCCCGATGGCAGGATTGCACGACATCGCACCTAAGGTTTCGATGCTATGGGTGAGCAAAAGAGTACGGACACCCATCCGTGCGCTGGCCAGAGCCGCCTCGGTGCCAGCGTGACCGCCACCGACCACAATCACGTCGTAACTATCAGGGTATCGCATAGGAATCGCGCCGCATTTCCAGCAGGACTGGGCAGGGAAGGATAACCGGCCTAGGTGATCGATGCTACGCCTCTAACGGGTTTTGATCAGCGCCATGCTAGATCGACACTGCGCCGAGATTAAGCGCCGCGAGCGCAACTCACAGAGCAAACGAACGCGATTTACTTTGGAAACTTTTTCCCCTCAAAGTGGTCTTTGCGCTAGAGTACATTCCAATCGAGGTATGAGTCTGAAGGGTTGAAGTTGAGTCTGGGCTTAGGCGGCTGCTTTCGGTCGATTAGGAATAGATTTAAAAAGAATTTCCCGGGCCTTGTTAAGGTGCTCGGCAGCCGCATTGTCACTCATTGCAAA
>SHZM01000046.1 GCA_009692265.1 Gammaproteobacteria bacterium | reverse complement strand
TGAACAATAAAATCCGTGTGTTGCAGCGTCGCGCCTACGGACTGCGTGACGAAGAATACCTTCGATTGAAGACCCTCACCTGCATGTTGCCTAAGCTTTGACCGAAAAATGATCAAGTTTTACCCACACTAAGTCCGGAAGACCCAATTCAATTAATAATCCGAGCATGTACTTCCTCGATATCCTGTTAAACAGTCAGCTGCTGGTGGCGATGCTGATCTTCGGCGTGCTCGCCGCGCTGGAGCCGTTTCTCGAAACTTGGATTGAGCGCGCCTTCGTCGATAACGCGGCAGCGCTATGGAGTTGGGAACATTTCGGCGTACCGTTCGTCCGCGCGGCGTTGGCCTTGGGCTTTGTGTATTGCGCGTATCCAGCGCTGTTCGGCTTGCGCGAGGCACCGTCGATTGCGACATTACTTGCGGCTGAAGATGCGCGCACGAGTACCGCTCTGGGCGCGCTCTATGTCTTAGCACTGCTCTCACCGGTGCTCCCAATCTTTTACAGTCATCCTGAATTCGTATTACCGATACAGGGGATCCTCGGCACCGCGTTTTTGTTTAAATGGATGTCCTCGTACCTGTTGATTCCTGCAATCGGTTTGTGGCCGGGCTTGGATTTCGCCTGTGTGATTGTGTTAACGGCGTATTTGGCGCATCGCATTGCTCGGCGGATGGGTGTTGCGATTGGCGGAACCGTGGACCAATTTGGCGAGCGACGCGGCTCCGATGCGCTGCTCACGCATGTGATCACCCTCCAAGTCCAACTCCCCGTGATAGTTTTATATGCCGCCGGTCTAGGACGCCAACTCGCGATTTAAGTCGGTGCCGGAGCTTTGCTTATTAATGAGCTGCACACTCTGCCTCCAAACTAGCGAAATCAGCCAATTCAATTCGTTAAAACACACATGACTGTTGGAACCAATAAGCAAATAAGCAAAGCTCAGGCACCTCGGTTATTTTTCGCCATCAACCAGCCACTGAGGCCGCCAAGCACGAGCCAAAATGCAGCGCTCGTGCCGAGGACGGCAACATGAAATCTCGTCAGTAATTCCCCCGGCAGCAGGGTGTCGGTAACAGCCGGTTGCGGAGCGCCGACAAGATGCGGGAGCAGCAACCCGCCGAGCGCAAGGAGTCTCACGCCAATCGATTTTGCAAGGAGTAGACCGCTCAACGACGCGGCGGTCAGGATCACGGTCACTATCCACCAAAGTTGGCGTGCAGGTAACGCGGCAGTCTGAGACCCTGGAAGCTCCGGTGGTAGGCCCAGGCTGGGCGCCACATTAACCGCGAGAAACCCCCCAATGCCCCAGAGCGCACCCCGCCATGGATCGATCTTGACGTCCTGCCAACCCCAAATCGCTACCAAGATTAGCGCGAACGCGATACCGGCGAGAATATCCGTAACCGCGGTCGCAGTGATTCGTTGAAATCCGGTTTGAGGTTTCCAGGCGTGTGGTTCAAGGTGCGCGTGCCCAGGCTCGTTGGATTCAAAACTTTCGGCGGCAAGGATCAAGGGGACGGTGGTCAGCTGGTGCAAACCGGCGACCCCTAATCCGGCGAGTCCACCCGCACACACCGCAACAAAAATCAGCCGCCGAAAAGCAGCCACGGGGCTTTTATTCGAATTTAATGGCAGGGGAAAACGTGCGAATGGCGAGTATCGTGAGCAACGTTGTGTAGTACTTCAATTTCGGAAAACCCGACAACCCATAACAACGCAACGCCCGCAACACCGGCCATTAGTGCCGCAACGCGACTCGCGCTTGGCATGGCTACCGTAATGCCGGACCGGTGGCCGAAGTGGCGGCTGGCAACGTTGGACATAGTGCGATTCTCCTGAAGGATCGAGATGGCCTCTGGCCGGTCGCCAAGAATACCGAGATTTTCCGTTTAAGAAAACATCTCGGAGCATCCCGGATCTAGCGGCTTGCGCGTCGGGACTACCCCTGCCCGTGGCGCAACAAACGGCCCGGCGTCACGCCCGTCGTCTGGTCGTCCTTGATCGTCACCTGACCGTTCACGAGGATATATCGATACCCTTCCGCGCGTTGGACCCGACGCCATTCATTGCCCGGCAAATCGTGCGCAATTTCCTGAGGCAGTACGCGGAGCTTCTCGTAATCGTAGATGACGATGTCGGCTGGAGCGCCTTCTTGCAGCGTGCCGCGATTGCGGAAACCGGCGCAGCGGGCCGGCACAGAGCTCAGTTTCCAGTGCGCTTCCTCAAGCGAGAGGATTCCGTGTTCGCGCACGAGTTTTTCGATCGTCTCGGTCGGATAGCGGCCTGCGGTGAAAAACTTGGTATGCGCGCCACCGTCGGAGACGCCGAGAATGGCGAGATCGTTACGTACGATTTCCGCCAAGTAAGGCAAGCTGCAGCCAATCGTGGTGTAGAACTCTGTCTTCAGATCATCAGCAACCGCTAAATCCAGCATCACATCGACCGGATGCTTGCCTTGACGCTCGGCGAGTTCGCGCAGAGTCAAATTCTCGCAGTTCTTCAGCTCAGCCTTCATGACCCGATGCACATAGATCGATTCGAACGAATCGGACACGATGCCGGAGGTTTCGTGCCGCAGTGATGCGCGGCGGTTCGGATCGGCGAGTTTCGCTTTACGTTCCGCGACGGTACCGAGCGTGGCTTCGCGCCACGCGGCGTCGTCGTCCCACATGTTCCAGTCTTCAAATGTGAAAACGAAGCCGGGATCGGTGGTGACCCCTTGACCGTAGACGCGCAGACCCTGGTCACGGCAGCGGGCCAGCCACGCGAGTTGCTTGCGATGACGCTCCGGGAAGCGATCGCTGGCTTGGACTACGTTGTACAGCACTGGTCGGCCGCTGACCCGGGCGAGATCTTCGAAATGTTGCTCGGCGTCGGCGTTATCGCCCGTCGGCGAGATCAAGGTCTGCTGGATGAAGCCTTCATTGCGCTCGGCCAGGACACCGGCGAACGCGAGACTCGTCGCGTGATGCATGATGTCGGTGACCATCGGCGTGCCGTCATAGTCCATCTGCGGGCTATTGACGCCAAGACGTTGCGCCGACCAGCCACAGCCCCCGCGCAGTTTTCCCGGCGAGCGTCCCCAGACCCACGATCACGTCCTCGGTATGGGAGACAGTGTCGAGATTGATTGAGACTTTCGCGATCGCCGCGACCGTGGAGTAAGTGTCCTGGCCGGTGCCGCCGTCGACGATGTCGATTTTGGTGGTGGCATTGCCATCCGCAGCCGCCCCCGTCGCGTGGTAAGTATCGTTGCCGGCGCCGAGCTTGTAGTTATCCGCGCCGTCATTGTCGGCAACCATCTCCGTCTTGTTGCCGCCGTCGTAGCTCAGACCGGCGTCATCCGCGCCGATCGACCCTGAATTGGTGACCTTGTTCGCGCCGCCATTGCGCAGGTAGAGCCCCCCGGCCAGGGTCCCGGAATTTACGACAGCGTCGGCATTGCTGCCGTCAATATAGCTAAAGCCGAAAATGTCTTCGCCAATCGACCCGGAATTCGTGAGTTTGTTGATACCGCCGTACATCACGACTCCGCCCGTCATGGTGCCGGAATTCACGACCGTGTCGGCACCATCACCGCCCCAGTAGCTGGTGTTTTGAAAGATGCCGCTAACTGATCCCGAATTCGTGAGTTTGTTGATGCCTCCACCGAGCGCGACTGCGCCGGTAATGGTGCCCGAATTGGTTACGGTGTCGTTGCTACCTGCTGTTTCATCCCATATCGCATAGCGCGCCCCCACAATGGTCCCGGTGTTGGTGACGGTATGGGTGCCGCCACCAAGGTGAATACCGGCGCCGGCGCCGCTGTCGATGTTGTTTGTTGCGCCGAGGATGGTTCCGAAGTTCTTGATGATGGCCGAGCTGGAAACAACGATACCGTTTAAGCCGGCGTCCCAAGTTCCAACGGTGCCATCCGCACCCACCGTGATGGTGGAGGTGCCCGTGTTACCAAGACCAAGGTTGATTCCATTGGCGCCCCACACCGTGCCGTTGACGCTGACTGTCCAGGCGCCAGTGTTTTCCAGAAAGGCACCGGCGAAAACGCCGTTAGTAATGAGAAAGGCGCCTGGATCGACGCTCAAGGTATCGGCATTGACTGAGTCTTGTTGAAAGGGGGTAGCAGCATCATTAACCACACTGGGCAGGCTGCCAGCGACATTTGAGGACGAGATTCTGAAGGTGGCCATGGTGTTTCCTTTTCGGGTGAGGTTATGGGTAGTGGAAGGTATGCGGGCTCGCGCCCTTCATTGGCAATTGAGGCTTTGAGGCCTGGCGCCGCCACCGAACCCTGTTATACGACACCAGGTCGTGGCGTCGTGCCGCTACGCGCAATCAACGCAGCGAGGCACGATGCCGACGTCGTCGACCAGAGCTCGCGTTGCTTACGCGACGCTAAGTTTTCGCTGCGGGCTCATGCCCAAGAGCGGTGCCAGATACTGTCCGGTATAGCTTGCCGAATTCGTCGCAACTTGTTCGGGGGTGCCGACGGCGATAATCATTCCGCCCTTGTTGCCGCCTTCGGGCCCGAGATCGATCACCCAATCGGCGGTTTTGATGACATCGAGATTATGCTCAATGACCACGACCGTATTGCCGCGGTCGCGTAAGCGATGCAGGACTTTTAATAGCTGTTCGATGTCGTAGAAATGCAGACCCGTAGTTGGTTCATCCAGGATATACAGCGTTTTACCCGTATCGCGTTTGGATAGCTCGCGCGCCAGTTTCACGCGCTGCGCTTCCCCGCCTGACAACGTGGTGGCGTTTTGACCGAGACGGATATAGGACAGGCCGACATCCATGAGGGTTTTCAGTTTTGGATAGAGGGTGGGCACAGGCGCAAAAAATTCGCAGCCGTCTTCAACCGTCATCTCCAGCACTTCGCTGATGTTCTTGCCTTTGTACAGAACTTCTAACGTCTCCCGGTTGTAGCGTTTGCCCTTACAGATATCGCAGGCCACGTAGATATCGGGCAAGAAATGCATTTCAACTTTTATGACACCATCGCCCTCGCAAGCTTCGCAGCGACCGCCTTTGACGTTGAAGCTGAAGCGTCCGGGTTGATAACCGCGGGTGCGGGATTCCGGGACGGTCGCGAACAGATCCCGGATGGGCGTGAACAGGCCGGTATACGTGGCGGGATTTGAGCGAGGCGTGCGGCCTATGGGGCTTTGATCGATGTCGACGACCTTATCGAAGTTCTCCATTCCTTCATGGCGCGCGAACGGCGCGGGCTCGGTGCCGGCACCGTTTAAGTCGCGTGCCATCAGCCGGTAGAGTGTGTCGTTCACCAAGGTGGATTTACCCGATCCCGAAACCCCCGTCACACACACCATCAAGCCGCAGGGGATCTCGATATCGACCGCGCGCAAGTTATTGCCATCCGCACCGAGCAACTTAAACACACGCAACGGATCAAGCGGCGTGCGCAGTTCGGGTACTGCAATGCGGCGACGGCCGGACAGGTATTGGCCGGTGAGCGATTCCGCACAGGCAGCGACGATGTCCGGCGTACCCTGGGCAACAATTTGCCCGCCGTGCACGCCGGCACCTGGGCCCATGTCGACCACGTAATCGGCCATGCGGATCGCTTCTTCGTCGTGCTCGACCACGATCACGGTATTGCCGATATCGCGCAGGTGGATCAAGGTGTCCAGTAGTCGCTGATTGTCGCGCTGGTGTAGCCCGATCGACGGTTCATCCAGGATATACATGACCCCGACGAGGCCCGCGCCGATTTGGCTTGCGAGCCGAATGCGTTGCGCCTCGCCGCCGGACAAGGTGTCGGCGCTGCGATCCAGGGTGAGGTAATCGAGTCCAACATTGACGAGGAATTGCAGGCGCAGTTTTAGTTCCTTGACGACTCTGCTCGCGATCTCGCCACGTTTGCCCGGCAGATTCAGCGCCTCGAAAAACTCCTGTGCCCCGCCAATTGGCATGCTCGATATGGCCGGAATCGCATGCCCGGCAATAAAGACATGGCGTGCGCCACGGTTCAGCCGTGCGCCTTCACACTCAGGGCAGTGTTTGGAACCGAGGAAGCGTGCAAGATCTTCGCGCACCAGAGTCGACTCGGTCTCCTTGTAGCGCCGCTCCATATTCGGGAGCACGCCTTCAAAAGGATGCTTGCGCGTGTAGCTACGTCCGCCCGAGGTGATGTAAGTAAAAGCAATGTCTTCCGTACCGCTCCCGTGGAGCACGGCGTTTTGCACCGCGGGCGGCAGGTCCTGATACGGCGTATCGAGTTCGAACTTGTAATGCGCGGCGAGCGCGTTGATGAGCTGAAAGTAGTAGGCGTTACGCCGATCCCATCCGTGGATCGCACCCGCCGGTAGACTCACGTTGGGGCGTTCCAGGATCCTGTCGGGATCGAAAAACTGAATAACTCCAAGCCCATCGCACTTCGCACACGCGCCCGTCGGGTTATTGAATGAAAAGAGGCGTGGTTCTAGTTCGTTGATGCTGTAGCCACAGCGCGGGCACGCGAATTTCGCGGAAAATAACAGCTCGGCCTTCGCTGGATCATCGATGTACTGGCCCTTGGCGACGCCTTCACCTAACTTGAGCGCGGTTTCGAACGATTCGGCTAACCGCAGCTTGATATCGCCGCCGACTTTGATGCGATCGACCACCACATCAATATCGTGTTTTTTATTCAGCGCGAGATCGGGGGGATCATCCAAGGTGACGACGGCGCCATCGATCACCGCGCGCACAAAGCCTTGGCGCGCGAGTTGTTCGAGAATTTGTTTGTGTTCGCCTTTGCGGCCTTTCACGACCGGTGCGACGATCATCAGGCGGGTATCGACGGGTAACTCCATTACCTGGTCGACCATCTGCGAAACTGTTTGCGCTTCGAGGAGTTCGTCGTGATCCGGGCAGCGCGGTTCGCCGACTCGCGCATACAGCAGCCGCAGGTAATCGTAGATTTCGGTGATCGTGCCGACCGTCGAACGCGGGTTGTGCGAGGTGGACTTTTGTTCGATTGAAATCGCCGGCGACAGGCCTTCGATGTGATCGATGTCCGGCTTTTCCATCATCGACAGGAATTGCCGCGCATAGGCGGACAAGGACTCCACGTAGCGGCGCTGACCTTCAGCGTAAATGGTGTCGAACGCTAGCGAGGATTTACCCGATCCGGACAAGCCGGTAATGACAATGAGCTTGTCCCGCGGCAGGTCGAGATCAATGTTTTTTAAGTTGTGAGTGCGGGCGCCGCGTAAATGAATCGTATGCATCAATTTTCGATTACAACCATCGGTGCTTGGTAGAGAGGGTCAGTGGACGCACACCGCAGTGGCGGGCCGAAACAGCAAACGATTACTATACGGGCTTAGCCTGAACTCACGCAAAGCAATCCTCACGTGTCCACTTCGCAACGAATGACGCCGACCGAACTTTCAACGGCGGTCGCGCTGGCTGCCGCATTTTTTTTGCGGATGATGGGGCTGTTTATGGTGCTCCCGGTGTTGGCGCTGTATGCGCACACCCTGCCGGGCGCGACTCCGTTGCTCGTTGGGCTCGCGCTCGGGCTCTATGGTTTTTCGCAAGCGCTGTTGCAGATCCCGTTCGGACATTGGTCGGATCGCTATGGTCGTAAACCGGTGATTGCGGTCGGTCTTGGGATTTTCGTGGCCGGCGGCCTGGTCGCTGCCGCAGCCGAACATATCGTGGCGATCATTCTCGGCCGTACTTTGCAAGGCGCGGGTGCTGTCTCTGGTGCGACCTTAGCCCTGGCGGCGGATCTCACCCGTCCAGAGCAACGGACGAAGTCGATGGCGATCATCGGGATCAGCATCGGGATCGCCTTTTCGCTGGCCTTTGTCGCCGGTCCCATCGTAGATGCGCATTACGGGCTGCAAGGGGTTTTTCTGGCCGGCGCGGCCGGTGGGATCGGCGCGTTGCTCCTGGTCCTGTTTGCCGTGCCCAAGGTTGTGTCGCGTCAACCGCCGAGTGTTACGGCGGCGGTGGCGATCTCCGGCGAGCTGCGGGTGCTCTACATCGGGGTACTGTGTCTGCATCTGATCTTGGCAGCAAGTTTTGTCTCGATCCCCCTCGTGCTTCTAAATGAAATGGCCTTGCCCAAAGTCGCCCACTACACGGTGTACCTACCCGCTCTGTTGATTTCACTGGTGTGCATTGGTCCGGTAGTGGGGAAATCCCACCGTACAGGCATCGCGGTTGGGCTGTTCCCGGCCGCCATCGCATGCCTTGCGGTTGCCGAATTCTTGATGTGGTTGATAGCGCCGACCAAAAGCCTCTTTATTGCCTGTCTGACGTTATTCTTCATTGGGTTTAACTTTCTCGAAGCCTCGTTGCCGAGTCTGATTTCACGCGCCGCGCCTTCGCACGGCACCGGTGCCGCACTAGGCGCGTATTCGACCGGCCAGTTTGTCGGGACCTTCTGCGGGGGCTTGATCGGCGGGATGGCGGCGACCTGGTGTGGGACTCGCGGCGTATTCGGGGTCGCCGGCGCGATAGCGCTACTGTGGCTGGCGTTTACGCTACGGATGAACGGTGGCTTGCGGCTGCCCACTAACCCCGCCTATTCGTCCTAGCTAAAACCACCGTAAGGCGGTGGCGCTACCGCTGACGTCTCATTAAAATCGACAATCGCAGCAAGGACGCTGCTAATAAACACGGAGAACACCCATGGCACGCGGACTCAATAAAGTAATGCTGATCGGCAACCTCGGTGCCGATCCCGAAATTCGTTACACCGCAGGCGGCGCCGCGATCGCGAATCTGCGGCTGGCTACAGCGGAATCCTGGCGCGATAAGGAATCCGGTGAACAGCAGGAGCGCACCGAATGGCACCGAGTGGTGTTTTTCGGCCGACTGGCTGAAATCGCCGGTGAGTATCTGAAGAAAGGCTCACAGATTTACGTCGAAGGTCGGATCCAGACGCGCAAATGGCAGAATAAGGAAGGCCAGGATCAATATTCCACGGAAATCATCGCCAACGAAATGCAGATGCTGGGAGGGCGTGGTAGTGCCGGTGGAGGCGGCGGCTCAGGTGGCGGTGCCAGCAGTGGCGGAAATTATGAACCGACCTCGCGCGAGGCCCCGGCGAGAGCGCGTGATAACGATGCGCCAGCACCTGATTTCGACGACGATATCCCCTTCTAAAGTTCGTAAGTCTTCGGTCCGCGCTTGAGGTCCGCCTCAAGCGCGGCGTTGCCTCGCTCCGAGCGCAACTCGGGCTTCGAGTCTCGAAGCCGCGGCCACAATCCTCGCCGAACTTCTTCAGGCAGCACGTTCTCAAGATATTCCAGCGCGGTACCGCTGAGATTGCGATCCGTGCTCATCACGGCATGCAATGCCAAGGACAGCGCCTCGCGATCGAGGACCAAGCCGAGCAAAGTGAACACATGCTCCATGCTGTAATTCAGGCGCGAATCGCCCGGCCCCGACATTGCGATCAGGTCTCCGGGTAGATCGATGTTCATTTCTAGATCGTTGGCGGACCAGGCCGCATGATCCACGGCGACTTCACGTTCCACAGCAGCGAACACGCGAGCACGCTCGAGATGCATATAGGGATCGCGCGCATGCATGCGCGCCAACGCGCGCGCGGCGCTGTAGCGGATGATGAATTCTTCTTCTTCCAGACACTCCATTAACACCGCGGTGGCACGAGGGCTGTGCACGACTTCAAGTACGCTTGGCAAACGTTGGCGCGCCACGAGCGGCAGATCTGGATTGGCGAGCGCGTCGCCCAGAGTGCCGATGATCCGCGGTGCCATCCAGCGCAATTCCATGCGGATGTCTTCGGCCAAGGCATCATGCGCAAGCAGCGGCAAGAGCATCGGCACCAAGCGGGGATCCATAAAGCCGCCATGCAGACATTGTCTGATTCGTGCGAGATCCCCGGACGTCATGTCGGCCGTCGCCTTGGTCAGCGCCTCGGTCCTAGGATCGCATACCAGCGGATCAGCGCTTGGTCCGTGCGCGGCGGTGAGTTCAGAAACACGACCACGGGCTTCGCGAAGCTGCCTGATCCGCGCCATCAACAACTCGCGTTCGGAGGCCGGTGAAGCTTCGGCCAACGTCGCCCGCGTGGTGGCGTCGACGATTTCATCTTCAGTCAAACTGATTGCACCAGCCCGCAAGCTCGCGGCGAGTTGCTCAATGTAGCCGCGATGCAAACGATGTACCGCGATAAGCACACCGCAGGCGAGCGCGATCGCGACCAGGGTAAGCGCGCGTGGCGGGACCGTCGTGAATAAAGCCAGCAGAACGATTAGAAGTCCGCTGCCCAACATGTCGCCGAGTCGATCCGAACCGACATCGATGATCGCTTTCGTCGGACGCTTGGTCAGCGGTGGCAGGGGCGTATAAAGCAATTCAAAAGCCGCGCGAAAAAACGAATTGCTTCCAGCCATTTGCGCAGCGCGCATCGCCACTACCGTACCCAAGCGGGGTGCCGCCACGGCCATCAAGCCAACCCCGATCGTGAGCAGCGGCATGACCGCCAAAGTCACGCCGATGCCGAAGCGCTTCAGCATCTGCGGTCCCAGCAATGACTGAACAGCGAAAGTCAACACGTCGACTACCGCATAAAACTGCCCGAAAAACGCCGCGAGTGCTTCCCCGCTCGCGAGTGTGGCCGCTGCTTGTGACTTAAACGCGTAATCGAGGATCCCGGCGAGCATCGCGATCAATACCATGGTCATGGCCATCCATTGCAGGTAGCGATGGTCAAACAGGAGTTGCACTCCCGTGCTAAACCCAGCCGGGGTGGCCGGATGCGCGGCGCGTCGACTTTCGCCGACGGCACGGACCGCAAGGGCACACGCGATATGTAATATCGAGAGCACTAACAGCATCGCGCGGAGATCGATCGCCGCTGCGATTTGGCCCGCGAGAAGTCCGCCGAGCACACCGCCCAGAGTCGCGGCCGCGCCGATCCGCGCAATCGTTTGTTTTGCGGTATAGGGGTCGAAGCGCTCATTGATCACTGACCAGAAGCCGCTGATGAGTACGGCGCCGAACATGGCCATTTGCAGATACAGTGCGATCGCGACGCTGTTTTCGGCGACCGGGAAAGCAAGCCAATCGACGACGAAAAGCGCCGCACTGATTAGAAACGCGGAGGTGATTACGCGGGACGGGCCAAACATGGCCAGAAAGCGCGTGATAACCACCACCGCTAAAATCGACAAGATGGCTGCGATCAGCACAACCTTCGGCAAATCGGTCGCTTTGAATTGCGACAGAAAAATCGCGTCACGCGTGGCTTTGCCCGCAACCTGATGCGCAATGATTAAGGTCGCAGCAATTAAGGCCCACGAGGAAGAGGGCAGCCAGCGGGTAATCACACTATCTCCAAAGCGCGTCACATCACTTTATGCATTCGCCAATACGCGGCGATAGGCCTGCGCAAGTTGCAGCAAGGTGATAATCCAGAACACACAGATCAGGGCCGTCAGCCAAGACAAATCAGCCGCGCTGGTCGGCGCGTCCACCCACGCGGTGACCGCCAGGATCAGGCCGGAGCCAAGCGCCTTGAACAAACGATATCCGAACATGTCGATCCAGGCTTTTGCCTGATAGGTGAGGACCGGATCTACCGGGATATACAACAGCTCTTTTGAGGCCCGGTTGATCGAATAAGAAAGCCCGCGATCACCGATTTTCATCACCGCTGCCATCGACAACGTGGGCTGGGCATAGAACGCGATGGCACCGAGCGCAAGTATCAGAGGCTGCACAATCAGACCGCCGATAGCACCGAATACACGGTGGATCGCTGGCGTTGCGATCACATTGATCAGAATCGAAACGACGCCCATCAGGCTAAAGAATTCACTGATATACGCGGTGCGCTGATCCGTCTCGGTGAAGGTCTGCTCGACAACTTTGAGAAATTGAAACTCCACCACTGGCTGCGCCAATTGCGAGAAGCACAATAAGGTCGCTATCAACAACAGATATCTATTCTTGAGCAGCGCACGCCAATCCGCGGTGGCACGCTGCGGCGCTCCGTGTTCATGGGCTTCGGTATATAAGCCCGCTTGCCACAGACCCACGTTAAAAATGAACACGAACGACAGCATCAGCGCGCAGGAATACAGGAGATCGGCGGTCGCAAGGCCGGTGTAGGTGACGAGCGCGCTCGCCAAGAGTCCACCGACGACGCCCCCAACTAAGCCGCCGGTGCCTACAAACCAAAAGCTCTTCGTGCCCTGTTCGCCGTTGCTGATCGCGTCAGTCAAACTCCAGAATTGTTCTACTAGCACCACACTGAAGATATCGACAAAGACATAGAACACCGTCGCGCTAAGGAGGCCACTTGGCGTGAACACCACGCGAAACAGCACCATACTTACCGCAAATACGAGTAGTGAAACCAACACAACCTTCACTCGCGTGTAGCGTTCAACCAACACGTGATACCCGCTGATGAGTAGCATCAAGGTCAACGCGGAATAAACCCAGGTGTAGGGCAGTGCATCGGCACCACCAAACTCAAGTAACAACGAACGCGAAGCAGCTTTAACCTGGTAGTAGGCGAGAATGATCAGGAAAAAATTGACGAACAATGCGAGTGATCGTCCGAGTAGCGGTGATTTAGCGGACGTGGACTGAACAGATTCGGAAGCGTCCATTGTGTGATTGTTAAAAATTCTTGCTGCTGGCGTAAAACGGGTGTTAGAGTCCGGCCGTATGGGGGGACACCGTAACATAATCGGGCCGCTGCTGGCCCTACTATTCGCGTCGCGCGTGTTTGCCGACGGCTATGTCGACAACGGCTCGCTGCGTGAAAGCTACGACCCCGAATTGTTGAGCTCAATGACCTACGAGCTCGACCGCTTGGGACTAAGTCCCGCGCTCGTCGCCGAAAAATTATGCATTGCTCTCGTCGACATTACCGACATGAGGGCACCACGCGTCGCGGAAATTAATGGCGACACGATGATGTACGCGGCGAGCCTGCCGAAAATTGCCATTCTCCTCGGCGCCTTTGTCGAAATCGAACGCGGCCGCTTAAGCCTCGACAGCGAAACCCGCGAAGCAATGACGCGCATGATCCAGATCTCATCGAATACCGATGCCACCTACATGCTTAACCGGGTAGGTAAGTCTCGGGTCAACGACATCCTGCAATCCGATCGTTTCCGCTTATACGATCCGCTAGTCAACGGTGGCCTGTGGGTGGGCAAGCCCTATGCCGAAGGTGCCGCGTTCGAGCGCGATCCGCTGCACAACCTCTCGCACGGCGCGACCGCGATGCAGACCGCGCGCTTTTACTACATGCTCGAGAACGGTGAATTGGTGAATTCCAAGCTCACCCGCGAAATGAAGAAAATACTAGGCAACCCCGGCATCTCCCATAAATTTGTGCGAGGTCTGGCCGATCGTCCAGGCGTGAAGATGTACCGCAAATCCGGCAGTTGGCGTCACTGGCACGCCGACAGCGCGCTGGTCAAGGCACAGGGTCACAAATATATTTTAGTGGCGCTTGCCGATGATGTTCATGGCGGCGAATGGCTCGCGGCCCTAGCCCCGAAAATGCACGATTTAATCGTCCCGGCACGGCTCGCCGCGAAGTCATATCCGTAGCAGGGTTATCGTTGGTGTATTAAGGTCCGGCTCGCTGTGAAAGCCGCGCACTATCACTACAAAGTCACCGGGATCGCCTAGGCCTAGCCCAAGTACCGCGCGGCGGGCGACTTGATTCGGATTGTCGGTACCTGCCTCCTCATCGACTAACGGCAACACACCCCAGAGCAAACTCAGCCGTCGGGCGGTGGTAGGGAATTTCGTAATCGCGACGATAGGCGCCGCTGGACGCGCCGCGCTCAAGGTAACCGCCGTCATTCCTTGCATCGAAATCACGACCACCGCGCGCGCCCGCGCTTCGGTGACGAGCTTTGCCACCGCATGCGCGATGGCGTCGCCGAACGGGACTAATTCATGATCACTGTCCGGTCGCACCGGTCCGAACGGTATGCGTTCCTGTAGATGATAGGCCTCGGTTTGATGTGCGATGCGCACCATCATGCCCACCGCGGCGAGGGGATGCTCGCCTACCGCCGTTTCACCGGACAACATCACCGCGTCCGCACCAGCTGCTACCGCCTGCGACACATCCGAGACTTCGGCGCGGGTCGGTCGCGCATTCGTGATCATGGATTCCAGCATTTGCGTGGCGACGATTACCGGCTTGTCGTGCAGCCGCGCGCGCTGGATAAGTTGATTCTGCGCAAGCGGAACTTGCTCGGGACGAAGCTCGACTCCCAAATCACCACGCGCAACCATGATGCCATCCGCCGCTTGGACAATTTCCAGGCTATTGACCAAGGCCTCGGGTTTTTCGATCTTCGCGATAATTGCCGGACGTAGCGGATATCGGTTCACGATTGCACGCAGCGATTCGATGTCCGCCGCCGTGCGAACGAACGATAACGCGAGGAAATCCACTTCCTGAGAGAGCGCAAAATGCGCGTCCTCGATATCTTTTTCGGTGAGCGACGGTGCCGAGACCGTGACCCCAGGGAGATTAATTCCCTTGTGGTTTCCGACCGACCCCCCAGCAATCACCTGACAGAAAATTTCGGAACCTTCGATCCGCTCGACCCGTAACTCGACCGCGCCGTCGTTGAGGAGCACCCGTGCTCCGATGTCAACATCTCCCGCTAATGCACCATATTGCGAGGGAATCAGTCTGGTAGTCCCGATTACATCGCGTGTGGTCACGGTCACCGACGCGCCGAGGCTGAGCGTGATGGGGGATTCGTGAAACTTCCCGGTACGAATTTTGGGTCCGCAGAGATCTGCCAGCACGCCTATATGTCGCCCGAGCGATGAGGCGTGCTCGCGAATGAGGCCGATCGCGTGGGCATGCTCATCCACGGTCCCGTGAGACATATTCAGCCGAAATACGTCCACTCCGTGTTCAATTAAACCCCGAATCAACTCCGAGCGGCGCGATTGCGGTCCGATGGTGGCAACGATTTTTGTGCGCCGGTGTTTGAGCAGCTCAATATTTGGGTTGATCGACATCATCGCCATCCTAATTGCAGAATTAACGCCTACCCTCGCCACTGGACGATTCTGGCGCGGCACCAAACATGATCGGCAGCCTCGCGCGCTGTTTAACCTGGCATCACCTAGAATGCGTCCGCTATGAATCAGCTCCAGCTCCTGAAAACCCGCCGCTTCTGGCCCCTTTTCGCGACCCAGTTCTTCGGTGCGTTGAACGATAACATCTACCGTTTTGGGCTTGTAATTTTCATTACCTTCACGCTCTCCGAGGTAAGTGGGATCTCGGCTGGAAGCCTGGTGGCCTTGAGTGGCGGCATTTTCATCTTGCCGTTCTTTCTGTTCTCGGCCCTAGCCGGCCAGCTAGCCGACAAGTATGAAAAATCCCGGTTGATCCGGTTAATTAAACTTGCCGAAATTATCGTAATGGGGATGGGCGCGATCGGGTTTTATTTAAAAAGCGCGAGTTTTCTATTAATTGTGCTGTTTTTGATGGGGACGCATTCGGCGTTCTTTGGCCCGCTGAAATATGGGATCCTGCCCCAGCTCGTAGGTGACGATGAACTCACGGGCGGTAACGGCCTGATCCAGATGGCGACTTACATCGCGATTTTGGGCGGTGCGGCACTAGGAGGAGTCGCAGCGTCGATTTCGGGCTTTGGCCCTTTGCCAGTCGTCTTGAGTGTACTCGGTATAGCACTCGTGGGCTGGCGCTGCTCCTGTCTAATTCCTGAGGCCGCGCCTTTCGACGCTACGTTGATTCTAGACTTCGGGATATTCAGGGCAACTCGCACGCTGTTGAGGGACGCCGTCAGCTCGTGGGAAGCGGCGACCTTGATGCTCGCGATTTCCTGGTTTTGGTTCCTGGGGGCGAGCTTTTTGAGCTTGGTCCCGGCGTTCGGCAAGGAACTCCTCCACGCCGACGAGCGGACCGTAACACTATTGAACGCCGCCTTTACTGTTGGGATTGGTCTCGGGTCGCTGGCCTGCGAGACGTTGTCCCGTGGTCGCATCGAACTCGGTTTGATGCCATTAGCCGCCTTGGGGATCTCGCTTTTTGCGCTGGACGTGTCTTTTCTCGAGATCTCCAGTGCGACGACTGCAGTGACGATGGCGAACTTTTGGTCGGTGCCGATCGCCGGTCGCTGCTTCTTCGATCTTGTCGGGATCGGTGCCTGCGGCGCGGTCTATATCGTGCCGCTCAACGCGGCGTTACAAGCACGTTCGATACCAGCGCGACGCGCACGGGTGATCGGTGCCCTGAATGTGTTGAACGCGCTTTTCATGGTGGCTTCCGCGGGTTTAATTGCCGGTTTGCTTGCCGTGGGCATGACAATTCCGCGAATTTTTTTCTTCGTCGCCGCAACGAATCTCGTGTTTCTAATGGCTGCACTGTGGCGAATGCCGGAGTTTCGAGTTCGTTTGCGCGCGGTTCTTCGCCTGTAACGAGATTCACCTCCCTCTTCGAGTTTTCGTCGAACGAAAACACAGCGCGACAACATCGCGGTAGTGCTCAACAAAATGGACCAACAGACCGCGCTTCACGTAGTCCGGCAACTCATCGAAATCCCCGCGATTGGCTTCCGGCAGAATGACGCACCTAATCGCGTTGCGTTTGGCGGCAACTAATTTTTCTCTTATGCCACCGACCGGAAGCACACGCCCGGTCAGGGTTAGCTCGCCGGTCATCGCGCATTGCAAAATCGGCTGCGCATCGCGCGCCAATGAAAGCAGCGCGGTCGCCATAGTGACCCCAGCACTGGGCCCATCTTTAGGCGTTGCGCCTTCGGGGACATGGAGGTGAATAAATGCGTCGTCAAAATACTCCGGTGCCGCGCCATATTCGGCAAGATGCGCAGCCAAGTAACTATAGGCGATTTCCGCGGACTCCTTCATCACGTCTCCGAGCTGGCCCGTGAGTTTTAAACCACGCTGCTTTGAATGAACACGCGTCGCCTCAACTTCCAAGGTCGCTCCGCCGAGCGCAGTCCACGCGAGTCCGGTTACCACTCCGACGCCGTGTTGTGGACGTTCCTTGCGAAAGACCGGATTCCCTAAAAATTCTTGTAGGTTGCTTGGCGTCACCTGAATTTTCGACTTAGGCTTTTTGATTACCCTTATGGCGGCCTTACGCGCAATCCGACTCAGCTGCTTCTCGAGATTGCGCACGCCTGCTTCACGCGCGTATTCATCGATGATTCGCCGCAACGCCGGATCGTTCACTGCAAGTTGATTTGCCTTCAGGCCAGCGCGCGCGCGTTGCTTCGGCCACAAATGCCGTTTGGCGATTGCGAGCTTCTCTTCGCCGAGGTAGCCAGCAAGGCGGATCACTTCCATCCGATCAAGCAGTGCGCGAGGAATCGTATCGAGCTGATTGGCGGTGCAGATGAAGAGCACCCGCGAGAGATCGAATCGCACATCGAGGTAATGGTCGAGAAAATCGGAATTCTGCTCGGGGTCCAATACTTCGAGTAACGCGGACGCCGGGTCGCCCTGGAACGATGCGCCGATCTTGTCGACCTCGTCGAGCAAGATTACGGGGTTCGCGGTTTTAGTTTCACGCAGAGCTTGAATGAATTTACCGGGCATCGCCCCGATATAGGTGCGGCGATGGCCTTTGATTTCAGCTTCATCGCGCATTCCACCAACGCTGAAGCGATAAAACTCGCGACCGAGGGCTTCCGTGATTGAGCGGCCAATAGATGTTTTTCCAACGCCGGGTGGTCCGACAAACAGCAGGATAGAGCCTGCGATTTCGCCTTTTAGCGCGCCGACACCAAGAAATTCAATGATTCGTTCCTTTACGTCCTCCAACCCTTCGTGATCTCGATTCAAGGTTACTTGCGCGTGATCAAGATCGACGTTATCAGTGGAATACTTACCCCACGGCAAAGTCGTCAGTGCCTCAAGGTAATTCCGGGTCACGCCGTATTCCGGAGAGCCCGATTCCAACAACGAGAATTTCCGCGTTTCGTCATCGATCCGACGTTGCGCGGCTTCGGGCACCTTGCAGTCCGTGAGATTTTCCCGGAAACGCTCGAGCTCGATCGCCTTATCGTCTTTCGAAATCCCGAGTTGCTTTTGGATTTCCTTTAGCTGCTCGCGCAGAAAAAATTCGCGTTGTTTCTCACTGACGCGTTCTTCCACTTTCTGGCGGATCTCACTTTGGAGTCCCGCTACTTCGATTTCGTGCTGCACCAATAGCATGACTTTTTCCATGCGCTTCACCAGCGGAATCGCCGCCAAAACTTCCTGCAGTTCACGCGCGCTTGCATTAGTTAAAGCGGCCGCGAAGTCGGCCAGAGGCGATGCCTCATCTGGGTTGAAGCGTTCGAGATACGCGCGAAGACCTTCCTTGTACAACGGGTTCAACGGTAAAAGTTCTCGGATCTTCGCGATGATCGCGAGTGCATACGCGCGAACTTTTTTTTGGTCTTCCGTTGGGGGCTGCGGATATTCGACCTGCGCCACGAAGGGGCGTTCAGACGAGATCAAGCTCGATATCCGAAAGCGCTGTAATCCCTCGGCCATGAATTGAATATGGCCATCACCACGCATCGGTTGATGGACTCGCACCACGGTGCCGAATTCCTGAAAGAACTCCGGTGCCGGGCCTGCCTGCTCGGGATATGGAGCGTAGACTAAGCCGAGCAGATGGTGCGGAGAATTACTGGCTCGCTCGATGGTTTCCCGCCACATGTCGTCGTCAATCACGATCGGCATCGTCTGCGCCGGGAAAAACGGTCGCGCCTGCAACGGCAGCAGCAGCAGTTTGCTTGGCAACGCATCGCGCAAGCGCGCGGGAACATTGGTGGTTGGAGGTTCCTCGACAGCGGACGCTACGGGATCCGCGATTTCGTCCTGGTCGCTCATTGTGGGCTAGGCTCCTCAGCTACGCGTTTGCATGGGTCTACCCCTATATGCGGCGTCGATTGGAGTTTTTCAAGCTTGAGCTTAGGCGGTATTACCGCGTCGATTGAGTAATGCGGGTAATTGAGCCCAGTGCGTCAATCAGATCATCGGCACTCGCGAAACGATCGCTCGATTCCTTGGCAAGCAACATATCAATAATCGGCTGGAAGCGCTGAACCATCGAAGGTAAGCGAGGAACTTCCGCATGCACGTGCTGGTAGACCAATGCGGCCGAGCTGTCCGCGCGGAAGGGCTTACGACCAGTCAACATTTCAAAGAGGATCACGCCAGCGCCGTAGAGGTCCGATTGGATCGTAACGACACGGCCAAGTGCCTGCTCGGGACTTATATAGTTCGGGGTCCCAAGCACGCTTCCGTGCTTGGTTAGTTCACTCGTCTCATCCAGTCGCTTCGAGATCCCGAAATCAGCGAGCGCCAAGCTGTCGCCGGAACGAAACATGATGTTCCCAGGCTTTAAGTCGCGATGAACAATCCCCACTGCATGGATAGCACGTAAGCCGTACGCGATATGCAATAGGTAATTGATCGCATCGTCGGTCGATACGCCATGCTCGATTCTTTGTTTAAGATCTCCACGCGTGAAAAATTCCATCGCGATATAGCCATACCGTTCGGTGAATCCGTGTTCCAAAAATCGCACGACATACGGGCTTTTGACTTTCGCAATTAACTCCGCTTCATGCACGAACCGCTGCAGTACTTGCGAATCCTTAACGTTGGCGACGTCGATAATTTTCAGTATTAGGGTGATTCGGTCAGCGGCCCGCTCCGCGAGATACACCCGTGAGGTCGCGCCTTGACCAATCAGGCGAACAAAGCGGTAACCGATGCGTTTACCGTCGGGGGTCGACGGGTCGACGGGTCGACGGGCTGCTGGAATCGATGGAAAATCTGCGCGTCGTTTTGAAGCTTGCGATTAATCGTCTGGTCGAGATCCGGTCGTCGGGGCGTGTGTTCGACCCACACATCTTGGACCATCGTACTCAGACGCGGTGAGGTAATGTCCGCTTTGCGAATAAAATCCGAGGCCCCCAGCTTGATGCCTTTGGCCGCGACATATTCGTCGCCTTCGGCTGTCATTAGAATCACCGGGGGGAAGCCGATCGCCGAACGGTACCGCGTTAGCCAATCGAAGGCGGTTTCGTCGCTACCGAGGTGGTAATCGAATAGCGCCACATCGTAAATGCCCCAGTCAAAATCATGTCCGGGGTGCCCTTGCTGTTCGGGATCGTATTCCGTGACCTCAACGTCAGGCATTGCTTTTGCAAGTTGTCGCCGGACCAAGGTCATAAACTCCTTCGAGTCATCAACGATGATTATCTTCATGGATTTCGAGAGACAGTCCGCAATTGCTACTTAATAAACCGATCGTCGACGATGAATTTAGGGTCCATGCACTTCACGCGCATCGCACCCATGGTTCGATTATGGGTGGTAATATTCATAGAATAAAGTTGGTTAGCAAACGAACCCTTAATATCGTCCGAATTTCTAATTAGAAGCGTGCCAATCTTGAATTTCCTCCATTCCTTGCCGCGCCGAATGCTGGCCGTCCTTTTCGTGGGTATTTTTAGCGTGGCTTCGGCCGCTGATTCTCCCAATGCGGCGCAACTGCGCGGCTGGATAGAGGCGATGAAAGCGACTCCGCGTGGTCCGTTCGATCAAATTCGGTGGTTTTGTGAAGACGGTACCCGCCTATTGCCGACGCCTGGTGCGTGCAAGCCGCATGGCGGTGGTTACCAACACGGCCAGTGGTCAGATCGCACTTTGCAATTACGGGCAGAGGGTTATCGAATCGCAAATTTTTATGCTGATCTGGATATCGATGCCTTACTGGACGAAGACCCGACCCTCGCGCCACTCGCCCAGATGATAATCGAACAATTTCTAGTCCGAGCAGACGATGGATGGATTCTGCGACAAGCGCGGTTTTACCGCGGTGCCTATCAGGAGGAGGGAGAACGCAAAGGGGCGAGAGCGCTATTACAACGACTGAGTACGACACCGAGTTGGAGCGACTCCCGATATTTGCTCCTGCGCACGGCGGCGGTCTCACTGGCCCACGGTGCTGAGACAGGATCCGTGCGCGATGTCCGGCAATTATCCGCAACTCTGTCCGAGAAAATTCCAGGCTTCAAGGCATTACGCAATCAAATTCACAGCCGCATGTCAGCGGGTGACGCGGCGGCTGTTCGGGTCTACGCCACTACTGCGTCGAGCAATCAAGCGGAATTCGAGCACCTGGCGCAATTAATCGACGAGATCTATGCACTCAATGCCGAAGCCACCATTAAAAGCCTGGTAGCCACCCTCCCTGTGGAGACGCCACTCGCGCGTCATTTAGCGGCGAGTCTTGATCGCTGGGGGGACCTTGCGACAAAGCCAACCAAAAAATTGACAGAGCTTGCATCGAGTCTCTCGCTACTACGCGACTCGATGAACGCGTACCCGGAAGCGCGTCAACGGTTACACCTGCTTGACACCAGTCTGGTTATTGAAGCCGAGTATTTTGCGTTACTCGGATCACAGGTAAGCGTCATTACTACTCAGTCCCGACGCGCGCGGTTGGAGTTTCTCCGTAGCAGTATCGACGCACTTTACGGTGTCGGGATGTTATCGAAGCGCCAGCTTGGCGCGCTAAAAAATGAGTTTGCGCAGCTCGACGTGGCACCTGATGTGGCCACGTACAAGCGTGCCATCGACTATCTTGCCCTTGCGCCACCTTGGGCCACTCAGAGCTACCGGCTTCATTTCGGTGCTGCAATGGATACTTTGACCTTGATCGAGCCGAAGGCGGCCTTGTTCGTGCAGGACGCCCTGCGTGGGAGTCCGCTTTTTTTCTATGCGCAGGTTACCGATAGCTTGGTTCGCGATGCCAACGCGCTGCGCGGGGTGCGCAACGAAATCTTCGGTGAGAATGCTGGTGGCGGGTTGCGCGGCTTGAACCCGGGGTTAACGCGTGGCGTCCTGCGCTTCGCGACGGCCGAAAACAACACGCAAGATTTTGATCGCCACGGGATCTACGTGCTACCAGAAACGGTGTCTGATTTACCGCCCGTGGCAGGCATCATTACCGCTGGGGAAGGTAATCCGTTATCGCATGTGCAACTGCTGGCGCGAAACCTCGGGATTCCGAACGTTGCTGTCGATGAGCGACTACTTGAGAAGCTGCGCGCACACGCAGAGCAAGAAGTTGTGCTTGCGGTTAGTCCAGGCGGTTCCGTGCGGCTCAGCTTACTGGACGATTCAATCCGCACGATTCTCGCGCAGCAGGTGCCGCCGACCCAGCCCGTGATCAAAGTCGATCTGGTGAAGTTAGATTTGAAGCACCGAGAATTTGTTAACTTGAACGAACTGCGCGCGAGTGACTCGGGGCGCATCGTTGGCCCGAAGGCCGCGAACCTCGGCGAGTTAAAAGTGCAGTACCCAGACGCAGTTGCTAACGGGATAGCGATCCCGTTCGGGTTGTTCCGTGACGTCCTTGAACGGCCATTCGAAGACACCGGATTAAGCGCCTTCGCGTGGATGAAAGGTGAATATCTACGATTGGCGGCCTTACCCGATAGCGCCGAGCGCCGCATTGAAACTGAGCAGTTTCGCGCACGCCTTGAGCGCTGGATTGCCGCGTCAGATCCGGGCCCGGAGTTTCGAACTAAGCTCGCCGCGAAAATGCGCGAAGTGCTCGGTCCCGATGGCACTTTCGGGGTCTTCGTGCGCAGCGATACCAACGTGGAAGATCTCCCAGGATTCACTGGCGCGGGTCTAAATTTAACGCTTCCGAATGTGGTTGGGTTCGACAATATCTATCGGGCTATCGCGCAAGTGTGGGCGTCGCCCTTCACCGCGCGATCGTTCGCCTGGCGTCAGTCGTTAATGGACACCCCAGAGCACGTCTACCCGGCGGTGTTACTGCTGCAGAGCGTCGACAATGACAAATCTGGCGTGTTAGTCACCCGCGAAATCGATACTGGCAGTGCAGACTGGCTTTCGATCGCATTGAACGAAGGTGTCGGCGGTGCGGTTGATGGTCAGTCCGCGGAATCAGTTAGGGTTAACCGTAATACGGGCGTAATCCGGCTGCTCGCACAGGCGACTGCGCCACTGCGACGACAGATTGCGAAGACGGGCGGTATCGTGAATCTGCCCACCACCGGAGGAGATGAGGTCCTAACCTCAGCCGAAGCTGCTCTGCTCGTGGATCTCGCGCGAGGCCTACCGCAAAAGTTCCCGGCGATTGCTGATGCGCAAGGGAACCCGGCACCCGCGGATATCGAATTTGGGTTCTTAAACGGTGAATTGAGACTGTTTCAAATCCGACCCTTTCTTGATAACGCGAATGCGCGAAGCACCGCGTATCTACATTCGATGGATTTGACTGACCCGAATAACGCTGCCCAGAGTGTTGATCTCGAGCAGATACCTTAAGGGCATCGCTATAAATTAGCTGAAGGCGCGCTGGCCGCGTTACAACCGAACTCAAAATGCTCTTTTACCTAATGTGAACTGCATTTTTTCGCTCGGTTGTGCCTTGCCATCATCACCTTGATCGAATTTATAGAGACGCCCTAGAGTCAGTCTGGAACAAATCCTCGAACCGCGTTCAACGCCAGTAACGGAATAAATGCAACATGCAAACCTCGACCCGGTTGGCCTCGCGGTTAATGGCATTTTCGCTAGGGGCACTCACCCTAGGCAGCACCACGCTTGGTCTTGCCTATCCCCTGGATAGTTACGAAGTCACAGGGATTGGCCGGTTGGAAGAGGCGCGCCGGGTCCAGGCAGGCGAGCTTCCCGGAACTAAGCAGCCGGCAGGCGGACTACTGACGCGCAATGAAGTCGATCTGCGGTTAACCGCGCAACGCGATCTTGAGCTTCCGTTGATCGACCCGCAGTTCACCCGTCAGATCGTGGGCTTGCTCGGTGGCTATGCGGATCGTTACGCGATTGCCGTTCTCGATCTCAGCGATCCGACGGCGCCGCGCTATGCCGAACACCAAGGTAATGTCAGCCACAATCCCGGGAGTGTAGGCAAACTGCTGGTAGCACTAGGCATCTTTCAAGCGTTGGCTGATCTCTATCCGACTGATCTGGAAAAGCGCTGGCAGGTTCTCAAAGACTCGCCCGTGATCGCGGACGAATTCGTAATCTCCGATTCGCATACGGTGCGACGCTGGGACCGCGCCACTGAACGCTTGATTCGGCGTCCGTTGCAGCCCGGCGATCCGGGCACTCTTCTCGAAAACCTGGACTGGATGCTGTCTGCGAGTTCGAACTCGGCCGCGGGTTCGGTGATGAAACACGGCATGCTCCTGAAGGCCTTTGGCACGCGGTATCCGGTGTCGGACGCCGAAGGGAAGGCGTATTTTCGCGAGCATCTCAAGAGTGAGTTATCCGCGGTACTCGCGGATTTCGTCGAAGCGCCGGTAACGCGCAACGGGCTGGATTTAACTCAACTACGCCAGGGAAGTTTTTTCACTCGCGTTGGCAAGCAAAAAGTACAGGGGAAGAATAGCTATGCGACGGCGCGTGAATTAATGAAATTCATGTTGCGTCTGGAACAGGGGCGGCTGGTGGATGAGTTTTCTTCGCGCGAATTGAAGCGACTGCTTTATTCCACCGAGCGTCGAATTCGCTATGCCTCGGCACCGGCCTTGTTTGATTCGGCGGTGTATTTCAAGAGTGGCTCACTGTTCGGTTGTCAACCCGAACCTGATTTCGTGTGCCGCGCGTATCAGGGGAATGTTCGAAATTTCATGAACTCGACAGCGATCATCGAAGGGCCCGCGAAAGAACGCCGTGTGCACTACATCGTGACGTTGATGTCGAATGTATTGCGTCGAAATTCAGCGGCAGACCATCAAAGCTTGGCGGCGAAAATCCACCGTTTAATGCTTGCCGATCACCCCGCAAAAGTGGAGTAGCGGAGCGCCTAACAGCGGGACAAAAAAAGAGGGCTGCCCAAGCAGCCCCAATACGCTGGAGACAGGATAAACCTGTCTTACTCACCCACGGAGGTCATTGTGCGACTCGCCGAGCGATCCAATTTCGCCGTTTGCGTGTCACAAATCCTTCTTCGCTGACGAAACCGCCCGCGATTGCGGCATCGAGGTGGTGACGTCGTCCCGAGCGTGGGAAGTAGAGAGTGCCGTCGCCGTAGCGATAGCTAAGTACTTCCGCGACCTCGTCTTCCAAATCTCGCGCCACACTGATTTCGTTCATCTGTCCGGTTTAGTAGTCCGCCGCACTTAAGTGGCGGACCCACAATTCACTATGCTCTTAAGACATTAGTCTAGAAAAGTAATTTTAATTGTCAAGATTATCTTGTAATTATTTAATTTGTAAGAGTATTAATCGCTTAAATGGGGCTTCGCCAGATATTCCTCGGACTGCATTTCCATTAATCGGCTAGTCGTGCGAGCAAACGGTGCAAGGAGACGTGAACCGCGGTACAACCCTGCCGGGTTCGTCGCCGCCGAGCAGAGCACATTGACTCCACGATCGTAGAACTCGTCAATTAAGTTAATGAAACGCCGCGCGGCATCATTATCGTCGTCGCTAAAACATGGGATATTTGATACGAACACCGTGTGAAAGCAGCACCCGATCTCAATGTAATCCGCAGTCGCGCGCGGGCCGCCACACAGCACGTCAAACTCGAACCACACGATGCCGTCGACCTGCCCACGGGTCGCCAGCGAACGGCTTTCAATAATGAGAGAACTTGCAACATCGCAGGTATGAGTCAACGCGAAGTAGCGTGCCTGTAGCGCGCATTCGGCAGTGTCGTCATTAGGTGTGTAATAAGTCGCCGCTTGGGTGAGTGTGCGCAAGCGATAATCGATCACGCCCGAAAACTCGAAAATCTCTAGATGCGACTTCAACAGAGCTATCGCGGGCAGAAACCGGTCCCGTTGCAGCCCGCCGCGGTACAGCAGATCGGGTGCCTCGTTCGAGGTCGTTACTAAAATGATTCCTTGGCTGAACATCGCGGAGAGCAACTGCGCCAACAACATCGCGTCAGTAATATCCACGATGTGGAATTCATCCAGGCACAGCACCCGGAGCTGGGTGGCCCATCGGCGTGCGAGATGTTGTAGCGGATTAGCTATCCCACTGAGATTTTTCAGTTCGCGGTGGATGTCCTGCATGAAGCTATGAAAATGGACGCGCCGTCCGAAGTTATCGGGAAGGCATGCGAAAAACGCATCAACCACAAAGGTTTTGCCGCGACCCACGCCACCCCATAAATACAGACCGCGAATCGCCGGTCCGGCCTTAGGACGCATGAATCGCAACAAGGAAGGTGTCCTAGGGAGCGGGGTGAGCACCGCGCGAAACACTACGTCGAGTTTTCCAAGCGCCACGATCTGGATAGGATCGGCCACCAACTCGTCGCGTTCGAGTGCAAGCTGGTAACGTTCAAGAGGCGTAAGCTGGGACATAGAACCCGCGGGAATTGACGCGGGTCGCATCCTAGTCGCCCGCAATGGGCGTTGTACACTGGTAGCCTTGTCCAATAGGGTATGAGTCTGAACAAAGGGCGTGAATCCAACGGAGTATGAGTCTGAAGGGGTAGCTGGGTTCGGTCATGATGCGAGGCATGGTGATCGATATGAACGACAAACAATTAGTGACGCCGGCCCAGTTGCAGGC
>SHZM01000045.1 GCA_009692265.1 Gammaproteobacteria bacterium | reverse complement strand
TGCAATGAGTGACAATGCGGCTGCCGAGCACCTTAACAAGGCCCGGGAAATTCTTTTTAAATCTATTCCTAATCGACCGAAAGCAGCCGCCTAAGCCCAGACTCAACTTCAACCCTTCAGACTCATACCTCGATTGGAATGTACTGCCCTGCCGGGCGCCTTGGGACTCAGCGCAAGCTCATGGTATTCGGTCGCCTCAATTGGCACAATCGCGCCGCCGCCCGTCCGGGGCCAGGAACAAGCCCTTGAATGCCACCCACAATCCTCCTGAGTTAGAGAGCCTGCGAGCACTGCTAGCGGCAGACATGGCGGCGGTCGATCGGTGTCTAAAAAGCCGCTTGCAATCGGACGTGACGCTGATTAGCCAGCTCGGGACGTACATTATCGCCGGCGGTGGTAAACGCTTGCGGCCTGCGTTAGCGCTTCTAGCCGCAAAAGCAACTGGTTATGAGGGCTCGCAGCACATCGATGTTGCGGTGATCATCGAATTAGTTCATACCGCTACCCTACTGCATGACGATGTCGTCGACGCCTCAAAAATGCGGCGCGGCCGCGAAACCGCGAATTTGATCTGGGGCAATGAGGCCAGTGTTCTTGTCGGTGATTTTCTCTATTCGCGTGCCTTCCAGATGATGGTCAAACTACGCAACCTGTACGTGCTGGAAATTCTTGCGGAAGCGACCAACGTGATCGCCGAGGGGGAAGTGATGCAACTCGTTAGTTGTCATAACCCCGATATCTCCGAAGACAGATACCTGGACACCATTCGCTTCAAGACTGCAAAACTATTCGAAGCCGCCGCGCGCTTAGGCGTAGTGATTGCCGCTGGCGAGATTGAGCATGAAAACGCCCTGTCGGCCTATGGGCGGCATCTGGGAACTGCTTTTCAACTCGTCGACGATGCTTTGGACTATAGCGCTGATCCCGAGCAACTTGGCAAAAACCTCGGCGACGATCTGGCGGAAGGCAAACCAACATTGCCACTGTTGTACGCGATGTGGTGCGGAACTTCGACACAGGCCGCTGCGATCCGATACGCAATTGAACACGGTGGTCGTGATCGAATAACCGAGATTACGCAAGCAATTGAATCAACAGGGGCCATAAACTACACTCTCGCCCTCGCCGAAAAAGAAGCTGCAGAAGCTCAAGCGGCGTTATCGATAGTGCGTCCCTCCGCGTATCTCGATGCCTTAAAAGGATTAGCGCGATTCGCTGTCCAACGCGGTTTTTAATTCAGCGAGAGGAAAAACGCAGACAAGTTTCTGTCGGGGTGTAGCTCAGTCTGGTAGAGCACTGCCTTCGGGAGGCAGGGGTCGTAGGTTCGAATCCTGTCACCCCGACCAATTCAATCCCGTAACACGGATCTCCGTCCTCGACTTGAGTGAGGGAAGGTGAGATCCAGAGCATAATTTGGTCCGAGCACAAGGCTAGCCAGTGGTCGCGAGCACGGTAATTTCTAGTGACGACAACTATCAGACGCAGATCCTGCAAGGCGTCTCGCGCACGTTCGCCCTGACGATCCCCGTGCTTCCACCTCCGTTATACCGCACCGTTTCTAATGCCTACCTGTTGTGCCGGATCGCCGACACAATCGAAGACGATGCCAATTTATCCTTCGCGGCCAAACGCGAATTTTCAGAACTATTTTTGGCCGGGGTACGCGGCGCAAACGATGGTTCCCAGTTCGGAAGCTCACTCTCCGACGTCCTTGCGCCACATAACTCGGCGGCGGAACGCGACCTTATTACCAACACTGCTCGCGTTTTGCGCATAACGCATTCGCTCAATGCGACTCAGCGCGATGCACTAGCGCGTTGTGTACAGGTGATGCTCGAAGGTATGGTGTTTTATCAAGGCCAGGAGACGCTCGATGGCCTTGCCGATCAACAAGCAATGGATCGCTACTGTTACTACGTCGCTGGGGTGGTCGGCGAAATGCTAACCGAACTCTTCTGCGAATATTCTCCGTCGATGCGGACTCGCCATGCCGAACTAATGCGACTGGGCGTCTCGTTTGGGCAGGGTCTGCAAATGACAAATATTCTGAAAGACATCTGGGAAGATCGCGCCCGCGGCGCATGCTGGTTGCCCCGCGATGGCTTTTTGTCAGCCGGGATCCGTTTGAGCAATCTCGCCGCCGGCAGCGGGGGTACCGACTTTGCCGCGGCGCTACGCGGGCTGATCGGGATCGCGCACGGACATTTGTGCAACGCGCTGAGCTATACGCTCGCCATTCCAAAGCATGAAATCGGGATGCGTAAATTTTGTCTATGGGCGCTCGGGATGGCTGTGCTCACCTTGCGAAAAGTGGATAGCAACCCGTGGTTTACAGATGGTCAACAAGTCAAAATCTCGCGCCGCAGCGTCAAGCTGACAATCGCCACGACAAGTCTTGCTGCTACGCATAACTCCGCTTTGCGTGGCTTGTTTCACTTGGCATCGCACGGACTTCCTACCAGCGAAATAGCGGCGCTAGGCCCCACCTTAATCGCTGGTCATGGCGCGCCGCGTTCGTTGTAATTCGGACAGTTCGCTGAGTGCCGTATTCGGCACTCCTTGATCGCGAACACTTCGCAATGATTGAAGACAACCTCGGGTTCATTGCGGCATCGCCGGCCGAGGCGGCAAGTGTGGCTCGATATTGTCGCCGGGTTGGCGCGCGCCATGCGCGTGTCGCCACGTTTGGGATCGGTCCGAACGCGGCAACCGAGGCGGCTAACTCTCTAGTCGCCGAGGGAGTAACACTGCTGATTTCGTGGGGCACCGCGGGTGGTCTCGAAGCGGGGCTCGCCCCGGGTACGCTCATCCTCGGTCAGGCGGTGGTCTGCGCCAGTGATGGACGCGAATACTGCTGCGACCCCGCTGCCACTCTTTGGCTCGCACGAAACCTTGAACCCCTTACCCCTGTCTTAAAGCGAGGTGTATCAAGCGTGGACGCGGCAGTTGACGGCGCCACCAAATCGCAGCTGAATCAACGTTACGACGGCGCTTTTGTCGACATGGAGTCCGCCGCGATCGGGGCCGTCGCACAGGCGGCGGGAATCGGTTTTGCAATCGTTCGCGTCATTGTCGATCCCGCACGGTTCTCGCTGCCTATCAGCGCCCTGGCTGGACTCGGCCCAAGCGAGGGACAAACACGACGCACGCTGTCTGCGTTATGCCACCACCCCTCGGAGTGCGGCGCGATGCTTAGGCTCGGGGCGTGGTATTTTCGCGCGCTTAGGCGGCTGTCGCAGGCGGCTCGACTCCTGTTTAAGAAGCTCGGCTAACCAGTTAAAGGCGGAAATCACCATGACGACAACGGTAAAACCCTGGGATGCAAGGCTTGCGGCGTGGTTGGTAGCGCCACTGTGCAATAGCACCGTCACACCAAATCTCCTCACTACGATAAGGCTGCTTGTCGGGACGCTAGGTGCCCTGTTGTTCGCGCACGGTGAATACGTGAACTTTGCCGCGTTAGCCGTCGTGGTCTCAAATTTTCTAGATCACACCGACGGGGAGTTGGCTCGGATGTCCGGCAAGACGAGTCGTTTCGGTCACAACTACGATTTGACCTCGGACGCATTCGTCACGGTTGGCCTGTTTATAGGGATTGGATGGGGGCTCGCGCCAGAACTCGGCACTCGTGCGATCTGGATGGGATTGCTTGCCGGCGCTGCCGTGGCAGGCATCTTTCAACTGCGAAACCTACTGGAGAATCAACATGGGAAAGTCGCAACCGCCCAAGCGCGGCTGGCTGGCGTCGAGGCCGAGGACATTCTGTACCTCCTCCCGCTGGTGACCTTAAGTGACGGACTCCCGTCGTTTCTCTATGCTGCGGCCGTCGGCGCGCCGGCCGCGTTCGTAATAGTGCTGATCCAGTACCGACGCTGGAAAGCATTGCCTTCATGAAATTTTTAGTCACTGGCGCGACAGGGTTCGTGGGTAGCGTTATCGCGCGCCAACTCTTAAAACGCGGCGACTCGGTACGTGTTCTAGCGCGTCCTGCCAGCGATCGCCGCAATCTCATCGGTCTACAGGTCGAAATCATTGAGGGTGATCTAAGACAAGCGGCAGAGCTTTCAGCGGCATGCCAAAACGTCGACGGGCTTTTTCACGTCGCCGCGGACTACCGGCTATGGACGCGCGATCCACAAGCGCTGTATGACAGTAACGTCGCTGGCACTGTCAATTTGATGAACGCCGCCCTCGCCGCCAACGTGCCCCGGATTGTGTACACCAGCAGCGTCGCAACTCTCGGAACACTGCCGAGCGGTAGCCCGGCAGATGAGGACACGCCGGTCGGGCTGACCGACATGATAGGTCACTACAAACGATCGAAATATCTCGCCGAACTAGCCGTAATGGAACTCGTGGCGACCAAGAGACTACCGGCAATAATCGTCAACCCTTCAACTCCGCTCGGGCCATTTGATATTAGACCGACCCCGACAGGGCGGATCGTGCGGGACGCGATTCGGCGAAAAATCCCAGCCTACGTCGATACGGGATTAAACTTAGTTCATGTGGAGGATGTGGCGCGCGGGCACCTGCTCGCGTTCGAGAAAGGCACACTTGGCCGACGTTACATTTTGGGTGGCGAGGACATGAGCCTGAAGGAGATTTTGACCGCAATCGCAAACCTCTGTGGTCACTCGCCACCTCGAATTAAGTTACCGCGCGGCTTAATTTATCCAATCGCTTACCTGTCCCAAGGGTGGGCTTGGCTGACGAACGGCCCCGAACCCCAAGCGACCATAGACGGATTGCGAATGTCTAAAAAGCAGATGTTTTTTTCGAGCGCGCGCGCCGTGCGAGAACTGGGTTACTCAGCGCGGCCGGGGCGGGACGCTATCGCCGATGCTGTTGCCTGGTTTAAGCGTCCACTGGCATGAATCAACTACTAATTCCGGAGAACCGAACGGTAGCACAAACAATCGCGACTCCGCGCTTGGGTTCGTATTGATCGACGAGCCCGTGGGCTGTAACCTGCGGCCGGCGACGAACCCACCGTAGCGCGCTCGTGGTCGTTAGCAAGCGGCACCGTTTCTAACCTTTCTCGGCGAGTATCCGTTACCGATGTCTGAGACTCTCGACCAGCACTTTCGGCAACTCGCTGGTGCCCTGGACCTGCGCGCATTGCAAGCACAGTTCGTCGCGCAGAATGAATTCCTCTCAGTTTCTGATTTTCTGCCCACTGAGTGGCTCAAGCAACTCACGGCAAGCCTGACGAACCTCGAACCGCGAGTGCATCGGAATTACATTCCGCGTCATAAAAAAGGCGGCAGTATTAGTAAATTCGATCTCGACGAATACGCTCCGGTATTTGGTGCCTTGTATCAACACGAGGGATTGCGCGAAATCCTAATTCAGATCACGGGGCAACTGTTGTTGCCTTGCCCAGGAAACGATCCTCATAGCTATGCACTATATTACTACACTGAAGCCGGTGATCACATCGGGTATCACTACGACACCTCGTACTATCGCGGCGCGCGATACACGATTTTGATCGGTATAGTCGACGACTCGAGCTGTCGACTTGAATATCAGTTATACAAAGACGACCCCGCGCGCAGTGCGCAAGTCGGGAGTTTACAATTGACTCCACGATCGCTGGTGATTTTCAACGGAGATAAGCTCTACCATCGGATCACTCCGCTCGCCGAGGGCGAAATCCGCATCGCGCTAACCCTGGAATACGTGACGAGCGCGGCCATCCATCCGTTTCGCCGGTTCGTCTCAAACATGAAAGATGCGATAGCCTATTTCGGTTTCAAACAAGTCTTCAAGTCGCGAGCGTCCTAAGCATGCAGGCAATCATTCTTGCGGCCGGCGTTGGCAATCGCTTAGGCGTCCAGGGTGAAAACCCGAAGTCGCTCCTAGTCCTTGATGGGGAAACATTGCTCTCGCGACATTTGACCGAGCTCGCGAAATACCAAGTAACGAGGGTCACACTTTGCGTGGGCTATCGCGAAGAACAGCTGCGCGCGGCGGCTGTCTACAGTGGACTAGCTATCGAATGCGTTACTAACTCCGATTTTCGGCGGGGCAGCGTGGTCAGCCTGTGGAGCGTGCGAGCAGCGCTGGCTTGTGGGGAATCCGTGTTGTTGATGGACGCCGACGTGCTCTATTCCGCGCAGGTACTCGAGACCTTGGTCGCGAGCCCACATGCCAATTGCTTTTTGCTCGACCGCGATTTCGTTCCCGGCGACGAACCAGTCAAACTTCGCGTGCGCGGCGATCGACTCGTTGAATTTCGGAAGCGCCCTGATCCGGCAATTCCCTTTGACTTTCAAGGTGAGTCCGTCGGTTTCTTCAAATTTTCGCCTGCTTGCGCGCGCGAGCTCGCGCAGCGCTGCGATGCCTACGTCGCCTCAGGCCGGTTAGACGAAGCTTATGAAGAACCGATCCGTGATCTGGTGTTGGCAGCCACTCAGCCCTTAGCGTTCGAAGACATCTCTGGCTTGCCTTGGATTGAGATCGATTTCCCCGAAGATATCGTTCGCGCGGAGCGCGAGGTACTGCCGAAAATTGCGCGACCAATAGGATCCTCAAATGCATAACGACGACGGCGCGCGAACCTCGAAGGCGCGTCAGTTGCGCTCACTCCTCGAATCGTCTGAGCTCGAGTTCATCTGCGAAGCGCACAACGGCATCAGCGCGCGCATCGTAGAGGAGGCGGGCTTTCGCGGCATTTGGGCTAGCGGACTTGCGATATCGGCTCAATTCGGAGTGCGCGATAACAACGAGGCTAGCTGGACCCAAGTGGTCGATGTTCTCGAGTTCATGGCCGACGCCACTGGCATTCCGATTCTCCTCGACGGCGACACCGGTTACGGTAACTTCAACAACATGCGGCGACTTGTGCGCAAACTCGAGCAACGCGGGATCGCCGGGGTCTGCATCGAAGATAAGATCTTTCCCAAGACCAATAGCTTCATCGGCGGTGAACGGCAGCCGCTGGCGGAGGTAAGTGAGTTTTGCGGCAAAATTGCCGCTGGCAAGGATAGTCAATCGGATCCGGATTTTCGCATCGTCGCGCGGGTCGAAGCCTTGATTGCTGGCTGGGACATTCAAGAAGCACTACGTCGCGGTGAGGCGTACCGCAAGGCCGGTGCCGATGCGATCCTCATCCACAGCAAGCTGTCACGACCGGATCAAATAGTGGAGTTCGCGCGCGAGTGGGCAAACCGCGCGCCATTGGTGATCGTGCCAACTAAGTACTACAGCACCCCGGTCGAAGTTTTCCGGAAGTCGAAGATCAGTCTCGTGATTTGGGCTAATCACATGATCCGTAGCTCGGTGGCGAGTATGCAGCAGGTGGCGGCGACAATTTTCACGGAACAATCCTTAATCGAAATTGAAGACCGGGTCGCGCCAGTCGACGAACTCTTTCGGCTACAAGGCGCGGACGAATTGGAGGCCGCCGAGGAACGCTATTTCTCTGGTCTACGTACTGAAACGAAAGCGATCGTGCTGGCGGCGTCGCAAGGCGAAGGCTTCGCCTCGCTCACCGATGAGCGGCCAAAAGTAATGTTGCCGATTGGCGGTAAACCACTATTGCGACATATCGTGGATAAATTCAAAAAGCGCGGCATTGATGACATTGTGGTAGTCGCGGGCTTTAAGGCCGAAAGCATCGACGTCAATGGGATCGACGTCGTCGTGAACGCTGATTATGCGACTACGGGCGAATTAGCGTCCCTTGCCTGCGCTCGGGAATATTTTTCCGACGATATGATCGTCGCCTATGGAGATTTATTGTTTCGCAGTTATATCCTGCGTGATCTCGTCGAGAACGCCGCCGCAATAACGATCGTAGTGGATTCAAAGCCGCTAGAGAATCCAGCACTGGCTGGTGATTTCGCCTATTGCAGCGAACCAGACGACCGCTCGATGTGGGGGCAGGCGGTCGCTTTACGGCGGATCGCGGGAGTGGCTCACGATGGCGCAGAAAGAGCGCACGGGCGCTGGATTGGCATGATGAGGATAAAAGGTGAAGGTCGCGAATGGGTGCAGGCCGGGCTGGCCGAACTTCAACACAATCAGCGGTTTCCGGAACTCGGTCTTACCGATCTCCTCAATTGGCTGGTCGCGAACAATCGACCTGTGCACGTTTGGTATGTGCATGGCCATTGGCTGGATGTGAATTCGATCAACGACATCGAGTCAGCCGGTACCTTCGCCGCCGGTCGGGTCTAAGTGCGCATGCAATGATTGAAGCCGAGCAATTTGTCGAAGCGGCGCGCGCGCGTGGATTTACGTGGTACGCCGGTGTTCCGTGTTCCTTTCTAACGCCGTTCATCAACTATGTAATCGATGATTCTCAACTCGTCTATGTCTCGGCCGCGAACGAAGGGGACGCGGTGGCCGCCGCAGCCGGCGCGTACATCGGTGGAAAATCCGTGGTCGCGATCATGCAGAACTCCGGTCTGGGCAATGCGGTAAGCCCACTCACGTCCTTAACCCATGTATTCAGAATTCCGGTGTTGCTCATTTGCACCCACCGTGGCGCCAGCGGCGTAGCCGACGAGCCGCAGCATGAACTGATGGGCCAAATCACATCGGATTTGTTTACGACAATGCGGATTCCCTCAGAAACTTTTCCGCAAGACGTCAACGAAATCGCGCCCGCGTTAGAGCGTGCACAAACATATTTCGCGGCAGAGTCCCGGCCCTACGCCTTGATTATGCAAAAAGGGACCGTGGCTGCACATAGTTTACAAAACCGGGCACTACCGGTCGCGACCCGCTGTGCCGAAATTTTCGGCTCGTTCGATACCGCGTACGACTCGCGCGACTCGCGCGCCCACGTACTGGAACGGATTGTTGCTTTGACGCAGACGGGAAATTGGATTGTGATCGCCTCGACCGGATTTACCGGCCGCGAATTGTACGCCCTAGCTGATCGTCCGAATCATCTCTATATGGTTGGTTCGATGGGCTGCGCGTCCAGCCTCGGTCTAGGTCTCGCGATGGCGCGAACGGATCTTCGCGTTTTGGTTATCGATGGGGACGGTGCTGCACTAATGCGGATGGGAAATTTCTCAACAGTCGGAACCTACGCCGGGAGTAACTTTTTTCATCTGGTGCTCGATAACGAAGCACATGATTCAACCGGTGCCCAGGCGACCGTAGCCGCGAATGTCGAATTCGCCGAAATCGCACGCGCCTGCGGCTACGGCCAAGTCGCGCGCGGTGATACCGTGCAAGCGGTGGTGAGATTTTTGGCGATTGAAAACTCGCCAGGGCCACGATTCTTGCACTTGAAAATTACGACCGGAACGCTTGAAAACCTGCCGCGACCGACCACCAGTCCCCCGGAAGTTCTTGCTCGCCTCAGGCTCCATTGCGGGAACCGCGCATGAAGATGATCTTACTTAATCCGGGACCAGTGACCTTGAGCACGAAGGTACGCGAAGCGATGCTCGGTCCCGATCTATGTCATCGCGAACCCGAGTTTGCGCAATTACAGGCCGAGATCCGGCGCAGGCTCTTGGATGTTTACGGTTTAGATAAAACCGACTGGGCGTCGATTCTGCTGACGGGTTCCGGTACGGCTGCGGTCGAAGCAATGTTGTCGAGCGTGGTTCCGCGCAATGGCCATGTGTTGGTCATCGAAAACGGTACGTATGGCGAGCGAATGACGAAGATTTTGCAGCGTTACGGGATGCCGCATTCGCGGATCGAACATACTTGGTTGGAAGCACCCGATCTTTCGCGCATCGAACAGCAATTGGCCACCACTCCAGAGATGACTCACGTCGCAGTGGTTCATCACGAAACCACCAGTGGTCGCTTGAACGATCTCAAAGCACTTGGCGAATGCTGCCGTCGTTACCGCGTCAGCTTGCTGGTAGACGCCGTAAGCAGCTTTGGGGCCGAGGAACTCGATTTCAATGAGCTTCCCATAGCCGCGATCGCCGCGACCGCCAATAAATGCCTACACGGAGTTCCCGGTACCTGCTTTGCCATTGCCTCGCGCGAGGCGCTGGCAAGCGCCGGGAATGCGTCTCGCACCGTGTATCTCGATCTCCAAGCCTATCTCGAACAACAGGACCGACACGGCACCCCGTTCACGCAATCGGTGCAGACCTTTTACGCGTTGGCCGCAGCCCTGCGCGAACTTGAAGACGAAGGTGGCTGGCGTACGCGTCGACACTCCTACCTCACGCGAATCAACGCGGTGCGTAGCCATCTACGGAATTTAGGCATTGAGCCACTGCTAGCGGAAGGTCTTTCGTCTTGTGTACTTCACGCTTTTTATCTCCCGCCAACATTGAGCTACGCAAATCTGCACGATGCCCTCAAAGCCCGCGGCTTCGTGATCTACGCTGGACAGAGCAATTTAGCGCAACAAATTTTTCGGATTTCGATGATGGGTGAGATCACACCCTCGGATATTGCGCGGCTATGCGCCGCGCTCACGGAAGCTATTCGTCCGAACTAGTCGCTACGCGCTTCGCGCGGCAGATGAAGCTGTGTTTAAGGCACTAAGATGTGGTTTCAAAAACGCTTCGATTAGCGGCACTGTGAGTCCTGCGTCTTCGAGCATTTCTCCGCGCGAGCCGTGCTGAATCGGGCGATCGGGTAGCCCAACGTGGAGCACTCGAAGCGTTAATCCATTGCTTGCCAACACCTCTGAAACTGCGCCACCCGCACCACCCGCAATGACGTTTTCGTCCAACGTTACGAGCAGCTCGTGAGTCTTCGCAAGTTCGACGATGAGCGCTTCATCGATCGGTTTGATGAACCGCATGTTGACGACGGTCGCATTGCAATGTTCACCAATTTCACTCGCCAACGGGACCATGCTGCCGAACGCCAACAGGGCAACACCTTTACCGCGACGCTTCACTTCACCCTTACCGAGCGGGAGCGCGGACATTTCTCGCTGGGGAACGACTCCTGTGCCACTGCCGCGCGGATAGCGTACCGCCGCCGGTTGGTCCAAGGTATAGCCGGTGTAGAGCATCTGCCGGCATTCGTTTTCGTCGGCCGGAGCCATCAAGACGAGGTCCGGGAGGCAGCGCAAGAAAGAGACGTCGTAACTGCCGTTATGGGTTGGTCCATCGGCGCCGACTAACCCAGCGCGATCGAGCGCAAAAAGCACTGGCAACTTTTGCAGAACCACATCGTGAATCAATTGATCGTAGGCGCGTTGCAGAAACGAAGAATAGATCGCCACGACTGGTTTCAACCCATCACAGGCCATGCCTGCTGCAACGGTCACTGCATGCTGTTCGGCAATCGCGACATCGAGATAGCGATCAGGGTACTCGCGGGCGTAACGTACCAGGCCGGATCCTTCACGCATCGCCGGTGTAATCGCGACGAGCCGCTCATCTAGCGCTGCCATGTCGCACACCCACTCGCCGAATACGTCGCTATAGGTAGGTTTGCCGGCTTTGCTGCCCGGCGCAATTCCCTGCTTCGGGTCAAAGGGCGACACGCCGTGGTATTTGACCGGATCGGCTTCCGCCGGCGCGTAGCCCTTACCTTTTTTCGTAATGATGTGGAGAAACTGAGGTCCCTCAAGGGTTCGCAAGTTGCGCACGGTGCTCAACACCGCGCCAAGATCATGGCCGTCGATGGGGCCGATATAATTAAACCCGAACTCCTCAAACAATGTCCCAGGGACGATCAACCCTTTGACATGCTCTTCTGCCCGGCGCGCCAGTTCCCAAACGTTGGGCATCTGCGACAAAACTTTCTTGCTCCCTTCGCGCACGGTGGTATAGAGCTTGCCGGAGAGGATTTGCGCGAAGCGATTGGACAGGGCGCCTACATTGGGCGAGATCGACATATTGTTATCGTTGAGCACCACCAACAGGTTCGCGCCTATATCCCCAGCATGATTTAGTGCTTCAAACGCCATCCCGGCTGTTAATCCACCATCCCCGATGACCGCTATCGCGCGCCGCTGGCTGCCCGTGTGCTTGGCAGCGATAGCCATCCCCAGCGCCGCACTAATTGAGGTACTTGAGTGCCCGACCCCGAAGCTGTCGTAAGGGCTTTCGTCACGTTTGGGAAAGGGTGCAAGCCCGCCCCACTTACGAATCGTCGGCATCTGTTCGCGGCGACCGGTCAATATTTTATGCGGGTAGGCTTGATGGCCGACATCCCAGACAATCCGATCTTCCGGGGTGTTGTAGAGATAATGCAGCGCGATGGTCAGCTCGATAGACCCCAGTCCCGCGGCGAAATGACCGCCGCTTCGACTCACGGATTCCAGCAAATAGGCCCGCAGCTCTTTCGCCACTTGCTCAAGGGCTGACTCAGGCAACTGCCTGAGATCATGGGGGGAATCTATCTTTTGCAGCAGCGGAGTGTTGGTTAGTTCAGTCATGTCACGTTTATAGTTGGTAGGACAGTCTAGCCGCGCTAGCGGGCGCTGATTATGGAGTCGCGATCTAGGGCTTGCAAGCCACGCTGCGTTGCGGATCTGGTACAACTCACCTCGACCGCTGGAGCTTGCGCGGTGCTGGAACCCTGCAAGTTTGGAAGAAGATATTTCTTCCCGCAATTTAAACAATACCGTAATATGCGCCGCTAACCAGAATGACAATGCCTTGAAACCTAAGTGGTTTTCGGGCGCGGTTCCGCAATCGATCTAGGGGAAACGAATGGCTGTTCCATTGATTCAACAATATCGTGTTGGACGCTACATCGTCGGACAGAAGCTCAAAGGCGTTAAACGATACCCCTTGGTTCTAATGCTGGAACCGTTGTTTCGCTGCAACCTTGCTTGCGCCGGCTGCGGCAAAATCGATTACCCCGACAGCATTCTTGATAAGCGACTGAGCATTGAAGACTGTATGGCCGCGATCGACGAATGTGGTGCCCCAATAGTCTCGATTGCTGGCGGCGAACCGCTGATCCATAAAGACATGCGCGAGATCGTCCAGGGTTATGTCGATCGCAAAAAATTCGTCTATCTGTGCACTAACGCGCTGTTACTTGACCGCAAAATGGACGAATACGAACCGTCTCCCTATCTCACGTTTTCGATTCACCTGGACGGCAATCGCGACCGCCACGATGCTTCAGTGTGCCGTGACGGAGTTTATGACAAATGCGTGGAAGTCATCGAGAAAGCTCTCAAGCGTGGATTTCGAGTCACCGTCAACTGCACCTTGTTCCAAGGCGAAGCCCCTGAGGAAGTAGCCAGCTTCATGGATGCGATGATGAAGCTCGGTGTCGAGGGCGTCACTATCTCACCGGGCTATAGCTACGAGCGCGCACCACGTCAGGACGTGTTCCTGAAGCGTACTTCCAGCAAACAATTGTTCCGCGACATTTTCAAACTTGGCGCTGGTCGCCAGTGGCGGTTCAATCAATCATCGCTCTACCTGGATTTCCTTGCCGGCAATCAGACCTACCATTGCACGCCATGGGGGAATCCGACCCGCAATGTGTTTGGGTGGCAGAAGCCTTGTTACCTCTTGGTTGGGGAAGGCTATGCGACAAGCTTCAAGTCATTAATCGACGACACGCCGTGGGAGAAATACGGTACCGGCGTTAATCCGAAATGCTCGGATTGCATGGTGCATTGTGGCTACGAAGCCACTGCGGTAAACGACACGTTCCGCAGCCCACTCAAAGCCCTGAAAACTTTCTTAAGCGGCCCCCGTACCAACGGGCCGATGGCTCCTGAAGTGCCGTTTCACTATGAGGACGGGCCGCTTGCTCGCCCTCGTTTAGTGGCGTCGGGCGAGACCACCGGTGCGAGTTGCAACTCGGGATCCGCGAAGCGAGTGGCCTGACTCTCAGCACCCTTTTGCTCGCGAGACAAGTTACGCGCGAGAAGAACCGCTGCGCAGGACACGAGACCAGCCCCTAGATGCACGCCGCCGTTGTCACCGCCTGCTGCATTTGGGCGATCATCTTGCTGCTGCCGTGGCGGCCGTGGGGGACCAAAGAACGCATAGGCTCCGACATTGCCGACGCCAACGTCTCACTCGAGGAAATCACCGTCGTAATTCCGGCGCGCGATGAAGAAAATTCAATCGCCGCAAACCTGCGGGCCGTCACGGCACAAGGCACGTTTGCAGCGGTTATCGTAGTCAACGATCAAAGCACCGATCTGACTGCGGCAACCGCGCGCGGCCTGCGGCTTCCAACGGTGACCGTTATCGACGGTGTAGCACCCCCACCGGGCTGGAGCGGTAAGCTTTGGGCGTTATACCAAGGCCTACAGACGGCGAATACACGCTATGCATTGTTACTCGACGCGGATATCGAACTCTTGCCAGGGATCGCGAAGGCGTTGCTCGGCAAGCTGGAGGCGGAAGGCTTCGATCTTGTGTCGGTGATGGCCCGACTCAAAATGGCGTCAATTTGGGAAGCATTGTTGATCCCACCGTTCATCTATTTCTTTAAAATGCTCTACCCGTTTGCCCTTTCGAATAGCCGGTTCAAAGGGGTTGCTGCGGCGGCCGGCGGTTGCATCCTTATCCGAACCGACATGCTCAAGCGTATTGGGGGGGTCGCCGCGCTGCGTGGGGCCCTGATCGACGACTGCACCTTGGCGCGACTCGTGAAAAGCCACGGCGGACGAACGTGGCTAGGTCTCTCGCATGACGTCGTCGCGATTCGTCCTTATGGGGATCTGACGACAATATGGAACATGGTGGCCAGAACCGCGTTTACCCAACTACGTTATTCGACGGCATTGTTGTTCGTCTGTACCGTCCTCATGGTGCTCACGTTTGCGATACCCATGAGCGGGCTACTTGCCGCGGAGCCGGCTACCGCAATACTCGCCGCAACCACGCTGGCGATGATGTTAATCACTTATTTACCGGTCTTGACCTACTATCGCCGCTCATTGCTCTGGTTGCCAACTTTACCGATTGCGGCTGCTTTATACCTCGCAATGACGTGGACTTCGGCGATTCGCTATTGGCGCGGAGAACGATCGTGTTGGAAAAACCGAGTCTATGATCGCGGTGAACCCGAATAAGTACCGCAGCCGTGGAACTTATCCACCTACACCCTCAAGGAGAGACTCGATGTGTTTCATTTCAGTTTTGACCTTGGCGCTCGCGCTATTCGCCACCCAACCTGTGCCGGCCGCCGAAGCCGACTCCCGTGCAACGGTTGAAAAACTCCATGCCGTGCTAATCGAGACCATGCAACAAAGCGGTGTTTTAGGTTACAAGGGTCGTGTTGAAAAACTCGCGCCAGTGCTGCAGGAGCTATTTGAATTCGAAGCCATCGCGCGTCTGGTCACTGGCCGGTACTGGACAACCTTGAATTCCGCCAAACGCAGCGAATTCATCGAGGTCTTCAAGCGCCTAAGCGCCGCGACCTACGCCGAAAATTTCGATGGTTTTGGCGGAGAGCACTTTGAGACCCGCGCCGTTGAAGATAAGAAGAACGCTCAATTGGTTAAGACGGCTTTGGTCAAAACGGATGGAAAGGAAGTTTCTTTGAACTATTTGTTAGTTAAAAGCGGCGAAATGTGGCGGATTGTCAATGTAGTGGCTGAAGGGGTCTCGGACCTTTCCCTCAAGCGCGCGGAATATACGGCCGTTATCGGAAGTAGTGGTATTGACGCACTTATTGCCAAACTCAATGCGAAGGTTGCATCATACGCGGCGACACCCGCTACCTAACGATCCGTGATATGGGTGTGTATTAAAAGCAACACGGGTCAGCTAACTCACTCGGATAGGGACACCATGCAAACTGGAAGAATTCATGCGGCGACAGTCGCGCTCATAGTGAGCGTACTAGGTTCGGGGTGCGCATCCACTGCACCGAAGTCTGCAGATCCGACCGACTCCCTCGAAGGAATGAACCGTAGCTTCTACAGTTTCAATGATTCGTTAGACAAGAATTTCTTCGAACCCATTGCTCGCGGTTACGTCAAAGTGGCGCCTACTCCGGTGCGCGGCAGCGTGACCAAATTCTTTGAAAACGTGAATTATCTCAACATCATCACCAACGATCTGCTCCAGGGTAAAGGCGGACAGTTCGCCTCCGATACTGGTCGTTTCCTCGTTAACAGTACGATGGGCATCGGCGGTTTGTTTGATCCGGCGACCAGCTTAGGTATGCCCGAGCACGATGAAGACACCGGTCAGACGCTTGGCACCTGGGGAGCGAATGAAGGGACGTACTTGGTGTTGCCGTTGATGGGTCCGAGTTCCGTGCGCGATTTACCCGACGCGGCAACTAGCATGCTGCTAAACCCCCTTACCTACCTGAACGCAATTGTTACGTTGCCGTTAGGGGTGTTAAACGCAATTAATACGCGCGCGAATTTGCTCGAAGCCTCCAGTATTCGCGATCAGGCCGCGCTCGATCCCTATACTTTTGTTCGCGAAGCTTATCGTCAACAACGCGAATACAAGATCTACGACGGTAATCCACCAGGTGATGGTTTCGAAGATTATGTCGAGGGCGATGCCGACGCCGCAATTCTGAAGATTTATTAGCCTCCAGGAACCGAAAGTTCCAGCCCTTTCAGTCCCAGCGTAACGCCAATCACAGTGATCGGCGTTACTGTCCTGCCGCGAGCCGATCCGCGAGTAATTCCAACCAGTGCCGAACCGGCACTGCCGCGTCTTTACGCAAATGTAGTAAGCAACCGATATTCGCCGTGGCGATGACATCCGGTGCTTGTGACTCTAGGCACGCGAGCTTACGTAGGAGCAAGGGCTCGGCGATCTCTGGTTGCAACAGCGAATAAGCCCCTGCGGAACCGCAACATAAATGGCTCTCGGGGACATCGACCAAACTGTAACCTGCAGCTACTAAACTCGTTGCTACTGATGCCGAACTTCGCAGGCCGTGTTGCAAACTGCATGGTACTTGGAAGGCGACTACGGTATTCGAATCCCGCTGTTGATACGCGGCGGGCATTGTCGCCACTGGCAGCGCTTCGCTCGCATCAAAAGCGACAGCAGCAAGTGCGGCCGCACGTGTCGCATATGCCGGATCGTCGCGCAGTAAATGTCCGTAGTCCTTCAGTACCTGGCTACACCCGCTCGACGCCGCTACCACGCCTTCACAAAGGCCAGCTTCTATTGTCGGCCACCAGGCATCGATGTTGCGACGCGCGCAGTTGGCCGCCTCTTCGTGCGCCCCAAGGTGTAGTGCGAGCGCGCCACAGCAACCGGCTCTGGGAAACCGCTCTAGACCGATCTCAACCCGCGCGAATACTTCCTCTGCCGCCTGGTTGATTTCTGGCGCCGCAGTTTCCTGAACGCAGCCTTCCAAGAGCGCAAAGCGTCGCGCCACGGGTGAAGCGTAAGTCACCGCGCGTGCCGGCTGTCGGATTGGCACCAGGCGTCGCAGCTTCCGCGGGAGCAGCGGGCGCAATACTCGACCTAAAGAAAGCAGCATTCCAAATCGCCGCCGGTGGGGAACCACGCTGCGTAAAACACGCCGCAGCACTCTTGCCCCAAGGCTTCTCCGTGCGATCGATTCCACCTGTGGTCGAACCAAATCGAGAAGCCGGGTGTATTGGACACCTGAAGGACAGGTGGTCTCACAGGCACGGCAGCCAAGGCAACGATCGAGATGGGTCTGAGTGGTCGATGTCGCGGTTGCGCCTTCGAGTAGGCTCTTCATGAGATAGATCCGGCCGCGAGGTCCGTCGCGCTCGTCACCGAGTACCTGGTAACTCGGGCAGGTCGCATTACAAAAGCCACAGTGTACACAGGCACGCAGTATCGCTTGGGCGTCGGTCTGATCCTGCGGAGGAAGCAACCCTTCGGTCAATATCGCGCGCATCGGGATGAACCTTAGTCAGGATTAAAAATAGAGGACTCGTCGAAGACCCTGCGCACGCGGCTTTCCAGCGCCGCCAGCGCTGGCGCGAGCGTTACAGCCTGCGGCGGCCACGGCCGCGCAAAACCGCCAGCCTTCGCCGTCAAGGAAACTACCCGCTCGGCAGAAAGTGCCGTATCAACCCACCTAAGCGCACCTCCCCAATCCCAAAGCGACTTTGAGTCCAGTTCAGCAATTTTTGCGGCAGGTGGCACCGAAACACGCCATAGCGCCCGCGCCGACGAAAAATAAGGATGGGAAAAATCCCGCCACGCCGACCACAGCGCGAGGTCTTCAGTAGCCACCCCCGGCAGCGTGGCACACACCGCCTCGATCGCGCGCGCCGCACCTGCCAAGCGCAGACGAATTAGTGTGCCGTCAAAACTCAAACCTGAAATCGGCCATGCGCGCCGACCAAAGGCGAGCATTTGTTGCTGAGCTTCGTCGCGAGTGCAGGGCCATGCGATTGATACGGTCTGTTCCGGGATCGGGATCACGCGTACAGATATTTCGGTTAGCGGTCCCAGGCGGCCCCAGGCACCCGCCACCATTCGAGAGACATCGTAGCCAGCGACGTTTTTCATGACCTGTCCACCGAAGCGCAAGGGCTCATCATTAAAGCTGAGCAGCCGTACCCCCAAAACAAAATCACGCACCCCGCCGCGATAAGGTCGCGCCGGTCCGGCTAAGCCACTGGCAACAGCACCGCCGAAGGTGGAATTGGGCCCTGTTTCTGGAGGCTCAAACCCGAGCATTTGCTTACGCTCTGCAAGTGCGGCTTGGATTTCGTGAAGCGGCGTTCCCGCGAAGGCCGTGATAACGAGCTCAGTCGGCTCGTAGGCGATGATTCCGCGCAGGGCAGCGAGGTTAAGGATCGTCGACGCGCTGGTATGCCACCAACGGTGCTTGGTGTCGCCACCGATAATTCGCAATGGCGTGTGAGAGGCCTTCGCCGCGCGGAGCTGGTCACGTAAGTCAGAAAGGATACCCTGCGCGTGCTCGCCCACTAGCGGGCCTCAGACGCCGGGTGCGCGAGCAGCCGCCGCAATATCGGGGGTCGAACTCCGGACATCTGCATTCTGCGCGCGATGCCGCAGGACATGATCCGTTAATACCAGCGCAAGCATCGCTTCGGCAATTGGGGTTGCGCGGATCCCAACGCAGGGATCATGGCGGCCTAACGTCGCAATCTCTACGGCAGTGCCGGCTGCGTCGATGGTCGTCCCCGGTAAACGAATACTCGAGGTCGGCTTCAGCGCGATACTCACAAGTAAGTCCTGGCCGCTCGAAATACCACCCAGGATCCCGCCCGCATGATTAGAACAAAAACCTCGCGGAGTTAATTCATCACGATGGGTAGTACCACGTTGGCTAACGACTGCAAAGCCATCGCCGATTTCCACGCCCTTGACTGCGTTAATTCCCATCATCGCCTGCGCAATATCCGCATCGAGTCGACCAAACACGGGCTCGCCCAAACCAGGCGGCATGTTGGACGCGACGAGGTTAACCCGAGCGCCAATCGAATCGCCTGAGCGACGCAACTCGTCCATAAAGGCTTCAAGTTCCGGTACTCTGCTCGAATCACCGCAAAAGAAGGGATTCAACGCCACCGAGTCCCAATCGTTTAGTGCCAACACTAGTGGCCCTAGTTGCGCTAAATAACCGCGCACCTCGATACCATAGCGTTCGCGCAAATACTTCTTCGCAATCCCCGCTGCCGCTACGCGGAGACAGGTTTCGCGCGCCGACGCGCGCCCGCCACCACGTGGATCGCGCAGGCCGTATTTCTGATGATAGGTGTAGTCGGCGTGGCCGGGACGAAATTTCTCGGCGATGGTACTGTAGTCTTTAGATTTCTGATCCGTATTTTCAATTAACAAACCGATCGGCGTACCGGTCGTGCGACCTTCATAGACGCCAGACAGAATTCGGACTTGATCGTCCTCGCGCCGTTGCGTCGTATGCCGTGACTGCCCTGGTTTGCGTCGATCTAAATCGTGCTGCAAATCAGCTTCGCTGAGCGCGAGGCCAGGTGGGCAACCATCCACGATGCCAACATACGCCGGCCCATGGCTTTCGCCCGCGCTGGTAACGGTGAATAAGGTACCAAAGGTATTTCCTGACATGGGGCTATTCTAATGCGAATCGCGCCAGCTCGGCTTGGGTTAATACGCAGATCCCATCGCCCCCATGCGCAAGTTCGACCCAGGTGAAGGGCAAATTCGGAAAGGCGGCGTCAACCGCCGGCCAGATTCCGCCCACATCCATCACCAAGATCCCGCCCGCATTTAATCGCTCAGCGGCGCCGGCCAGGATCCTCTTGACGTGAAACATCCCAGCATCGTCGGCGAACAGCGCGAGGCGGGGTTCATGGTGATATTCGGGCGGAAGGTCTACTGCTTCGGCGTGGGGCACGTAGGGTGGATTGGCAAGCATTAAGTCGTAGATCGTGACAAGCGGCGGAAATAAATCAACTTGATGCAAGGTCACACGCTCCGCGAGGCCATGCTCGGAGACGTTGCGTGCCGCGACTTCAAGCGCGGCGGGATCGATATCCGTGGCATCGACTTGGGCCCCAGGGAAAGCGAGCGCCGTTGCAATCGCGATACAGCCACTGCCGGTGCCAATATCAAGAATCCGCGTGACCGTATGCTGCGCGAGCCAGGGCTCGAAATCTTCAAGGATCAGTTCCGCGATCGGCGAGCGAGGAATCAAGACTCGTTGATCGACGTAGAACTGATGGCCTGCGAACCACATTCGATTCGCCAGGTACGCGGCCGGAATCCGCAGCGCGATCCGCTCGCTGATCAACGCCTCTACTCGCGCGAGTTCGCCAGCCGATACCGTCGCATCCAAGACCCGATCCGTTGCATCGAACGGAAGCCCTAATGCGTGAAACACCAAGAATACGGCCTCATCACGCGCATTATCCGTACCATGCCCGTAATAGATCCCCGCTGCTTCAAAACGCCGTTCAGCGTCGAAGACCAAGCTGCGCGCCGTGGCAGTATTTGTCACTTCGTCGTCGAGTCGATTACTCATGAGGGTCGAGACGCGCGTGTAGCAGGCGAATCAATAAATTATTCTCAGTCGTGGTGCGTAACTCGGGGCTTAAGGTGGCGAGAATTTGCTTCGCCTCCGAAAGATGTTCCGTATTCGCGTGATCGAGCAGCAGTGCACCCACCAGCAAACTAGGATACGCCGCCAACACCGCTGGATCTTGAGCAAGCACGCGTAAAGTGGCAGCACCTAGCGCTTGCGTATCGCGCCGTGCAATCGCGAAATAGAACGCTAACCACTCTGCCCCGCGAGGGGTTTTTGCGCACGCATGGTTGCCCAGTCGGCCTAGCACCCGAACCCCGGCCGCGGAATCTAACGCGGGTACAACTCGACTCACTGTCGTTACGAACGCGTCGCGCCACGCAGCATAACCTGCATCGAATCCGCATTCAGTTCGCGCGGCCAACAGAAACGCCAACTCACGCTGCGCGCTACCTCCCAGCACCGCCGCATTGCCGCTGCTTCGAGGATCTATTAACTGCGATTCAACCTCGCGCGCATCGCGCAAATAGCGATTGGTCCGATAGCGCGCGGCACTCGCGTCGCTGACACCTTCGGTGTGCAGCGGCTCACCCCCCAACATTTCCCGCAACGGCCAGGGCGTCCGCGTGAGATCGGTAAGCACCGTCGCCGAGGCCCGCACAAACCGCGCCTTCGGGGCTTCCTCATCGAGTACGGGATAAAAATCCGAATTGGCCCGAATCTGGTAACTCCAGAACAATGGCGCTAGCAACGAACCCTCGGCGACGTAACGAGCTGAAAGATCCGCGGCAGTTTCGATTCCAATTCGACGAAGCAGCGGAATTAATCCAGGGTTTGTTATCGCAGCTTCGAAAGACTCGAGTGGCGTGACCTGCGGATAGGCCAGCAGTAGCAGATTGCCATCGCCCATCTCGTAGAGTCGAATCGTCTTGAACTCGGCAGACAATGCCCTAAACACGCTCGCCACTAAGGGCGGACTTATTTCGTAGAGTTCCATCCACTGCGCGAATACGCCCGAGGGTGTGAGGGTATGCCCGACCTGTCGGTAGAACTCGCGCGTGAACAGACCCGCGACGCCACTGACCCACGGGTTCGAGGGCTCCGAAATGATGATGTCGTAATGCCGTTGATTAGCCGCGAAATACGAGCGCGCGTCGTCGAGCACGAGCCTGCTGCGCGGATCGGAAAACGTAACCGCAACGTGGGGTAGAAACAGCCGCGCACCCTCCACCATCGCGGCTTCTATTTCAATCGTATCGATGCGTTCGATATGTGGGCTTTGCAGCAACACGTGGGTAGTCATACCCGAACCAATCCCAATCACCGCCACCGCTTTTGCAGACGGATTCGCCGCTAACGGCAACACGCCGCTCAACACCTGGGTCGCTTCATCGATCGTCGCGGGACGTTCGCGGTTCAGCTCCATGCTCGCATCGGGCTTACCGTTCGTTGCGATTACACGATGGCTTGCGTCGCGCGTGAACACCGCTACGGTGGCAGTTTTTCCGTCGCGCAGAAAATCGACGTGGATGTCGTCGGCGAGACGAGAAACTCCGGAACGAAACACGCCGGAGGCGATCTTTCTCGGATCGAACTCGAAGCATTGCAGTGCAATCCCCGCGAACGTGCCGAACGCGGCGCCCCAGACCTTGCGCCCCAAATGATCGCGGCCAGCCGCTTGCAACAACCACACTCCAAGCAGTAGATCGATAACCGCGCCGACGATTAAGCTGGCGCGTAACCCCACGGCGGGGATCAGCACAAACTGCGTAAATACGACAGCGACGATCGCACCGCTGGTATTCGCGGCGTACACCCAGCCCACCGCGCGCTCGCCATCGGCGCTCGAATAGAGTCGCTTCGTGATGATCGGCAAGGCCATCCCCGCGCAGATCGTCGTTGGCAGCATGATCATCATTGCGAGCACAACACCGACGAACATGAATACGACATAGCCGGAGGTGGTGCGCGCGAGCGCCGTTAGGGTCAACGCAAGAGCGTCAAAGCTAAAGTCGTAAAAGGCCAAGCTGGTCAGCGCAAAGACCGCCATGGCAAGCTGAATTAGCGCCAAGTTTGTCAGCGGCGAGCGCAGGGTGTCGATGCTGCGACGGATCCACCAGCCACCGAGCGCGAGCCCGAAAATAAAAGTGAACAGCATGATCTCGAACGAATGGGTGGTGCCGCCGAGCACCATGCTCAGCATTCGTATCCAGACGATTTCGTAGATAAACGACGAAGCCCCGGTTAACCCGGCGACGAGCAACAAAACCCTACCTAGAGGCTGCCCCGACACCTGCTCCGGCGAATCGGTGTTCGTCGATGCAGGCACGGTAAGTCGCCACCACCCTATGACCCCCATCGCGACGGCGAAATTAAGGGTTCCCGCCAACTGCAAGGTGCCGGGCAACCCCAACCATGGTTTCAGCACAAAGGTTGTCGCGAGTACGCCGACGGCAGCACCGAGACTGTTCAGAAAATAGAGCCCCGCGATATCGGAGCCGGCCTGCTGCGAGGTTCGCCGAAGAATCCCGGTGGCCATCAACGGAAACGTCGCGCCTAGGAGTAACGCCTGTGGCAATACTAACGCGCCGCTGATCGCGAATTTCACTAACGTGATACTGCGCGGGTTCAAGGCCGGCAACCACGTCTGTACCGCTGCGATCGTGGCAACGTACACCGGGTGAAAACTCAACGCCAAAATTCCGATCGCGATCTCGACCGCAGCGTAAATCAGCAGCGGATCGGTGCCGCTGCGCGCGACCCGAGACGCGAGTAGTGCACCGCCGGAAAGTCCCCCCATGAACAGGACCAGCACCGCTGCCTGCGCATAGGCGGCGTGGCCGAGGAACAACTTTAGATAATGCGACCAAAGCGCTTCATAAATGATCCCGGCAAAGCCGGAAAGCGCAAAAAGGGCAAACAGCCAGCGAAATTGTCGAAGCAAGATAAACCTTCAAGTGTGTTGTGCAGTGACTTGAAGGTTATCAATACGAGCCGCTTCAGCCTACGAGTAGGGCGTTTATTCGCTCCACGAATCCGGCCGGGTCCTCCAGGCGTCCGCCTTCGGCGAGGATCGCCTGATCGTGCACAATCGACGCCAACCTGGCGAACCCCGAATCCTCCGGTTCATTCTCAAGCCTGAGCAGTAGCGGGTGCTGTAAATTTACTTCGAGCACGCGCGCGCTCGCCGGCACTTCCTGCCCGGCGGCTTTCAATATCCGTTGGAGATTCGCCCCCATGTCGTATTCGTCCGCGACGAGACATGCTGCGGAATTCGTCAAGCGTTGAGTTACCCGCACGTCTTTCACCTTATCACCCAAGGCTTTCTTTAAGCGCTCAACGACCGGTGGCTTTTCTTCAGCTTCGGTCTCGGCTTCGTCTTGGGGCTTATCTCCCGGCAAATCCAACTTGCCGTGTAGTACGGATTTCAGCGACTTGCCTTCGAACGTCGTGAGGTGGGTAGTCACCCACTCGTCAACTGGATCGATAAGCAGCAGGACTTCGATGTTCTTCGAGCGAAACACTTCCAGATGCGGGCTCTTTTTCGCAGTCGCCAAATTTTCGGCCGTCAAAAAGTAAATCGCCGTCTGACCTTCCTGCATCCGCGAGACGTAATCGGTCAGCGAAACCTTTGGATCTTCTTGTTCGTCCACCGTGCTGGTAAACCGTAGCAATTTAGCGAGTCGTTCCTGGTTGGCGTGATCTTCAATAACGCCTTCTTTCATCACCCGTCCGAACAATTTCCAAAACTTGCCGAACTCGTCCGTGTTCAAGCTTTCGATCTGGCCGAGAATTTTTTTAATCGACGCTGCGCGGATGGTATCAATGGTCTTGTTGCGTTGAAGGATCTCGCGCGACACGTTCAGCGGAAGGTCTTTGGTGTCGACCACGCCGCGGATGAAACGCAGATAGCGCGGCAGCATTTGCTCCGCGTCGTCCATGATGAAGACACGCTGGACGTAAAGCTTCACCCCATGTTTAGCGTCGCGTTCATAGAGATCAAACGGCGCACGGTTGGGGATATAGAACAGGGTGGTGTATTCGAGTTTGCCTTCGACCCTGCTGTGAACCCAACTCAGCGGGTCTTCAAAATCGTGGCCGACATGTTTGTAAAACGCCTTGTAGTCGTCGTCGGAGATTTCTTGTTTGTTGCGTAACCACAGTGCCGTCGCGCTGTTTACGGTTTCGCGTCCGGTCTTGTCGTCGCCGGCTTCCGGCACGCGGATCGGCGTGGAGATATGGTCTGAGTACTTTTTGATCAGGCCGCGCAGGCGCCACGCATCGGCGTATTCAGTTGCGTCGTCTTTAAGGTGCAACACGATTTCCGTCCCGCGCCGCGGGCTGGTGATTTCCTCAATCGTGAACTGCCCTTTGCCATCCGATTCCCAGCGAACGCCAGCGTCCTCGGGCGCACCCGCACGGCGGGTGGTCACCACCACGCGCTCGGAGACGATGAAAGAGGCGTAGAAACCGACCCCAAACTGCCCGATGAGCTGCGAATCCGAGCTAGCATCGCCACTGAGCGCGCCGAAGAACTCCTTGGTGCCCGATTTCGCGATGGTGCCCAGGTTGGTGATGACTTCCTCCCGCGACATCCCGATGCCATTGTCGCGAATGGTGACGGTCTTCTGTTTCTCGTCGAAATCGATATCAATCAGAAGCTCGGTATCGCCGCCGTATAGGTCTTGATCCGACAGCGCATTGAAACGGAGCTTTTCGATGGCGTCGGAACAATTCGAGATCAGTTCCCGCAAGAAAATCTCGCGGTTGCTGTAAAGCGAATTAATGACGAGGTCGAGAAGTTGATTGACTTCGGATTGAAACCCGAGCGTCTCGGACTTGGTGCTGGTGGTCATGGTCTTCCTGATGGCTGGAACGATGCGATGGGAATTGGGGATTGTGCCTACAGTTTTCAAGTTTTGCGCCTGGGACGATTTAATTGGGCGGCACGCTTCGCACTTTTTGACTCTAGTCTGCTTGTGCGTCCCCTGGGTAAAATTGATAATGCGGTCAGCTAGCTACGGCTGGCACTTGAACGAACACTCAAACACCGCCACCTTTAACTTGACGGCGGTAAGGTTCAAACCAATTTAGAGGCAATCGGTATGCAAACGACTCGCAAACAATTCGGCCAAGGCATGACGGAGTACATCATCATCGTCGCGCTGATCGCGATCGCGGCCATCGCCGCGTATTCGTTCTTCGGCGACACCCTGCGTAGCCAGGTTGGCGGCATGGCGACCGAGCTGTCCGGACAAGATGGCGGTGCCTCGGTCACCTCGGCCGCGACCGCGGCAGGCGACGCGGTAGACCAAAGCGCGCACGCGAACCTGAGCACTTACACCGACAAACAAACGCAATAGCGTCGCTTACGTTCGCGTTCAGTCTCGGCCCGACTGGTGCCGAACGTTCCAGCGCGGGCAGTCGGCGGTTTTTGTGCTGCTTTTCCTAGGGCTTTTGTGCATCGCCCTGAACTTCCTCTACAAGCAAGGCCGCATCACCTCCGACAAAATGGAGATGCAGAACGCGGCCGACGCGATCGCCTATAGCATTTCAGTCACCGAGGCCCGCGATCTCAATTTCGCGGCCTATTTAAACCGCGCGATGGTGGCCAATGAAGTCGCGATTGGCCAGCTGATGGGCTTAGTCTCCTGGGCGTTCCACTGGAATTCCTTTGCGGATTTTTTGATGTTCTACGACACAACGGTGATTGGGCCTTCGACCCTCGGGATCTCCACCCCCATCATGCAAACCATCACCAACGCGATGTTCAGGATCCCCGCCCAATCCTTTTTCATCCCGTTCTTATCCGCGCTCGCGCGCATCGGGACCACTGCCTTGCACGTGATCAACAAGTTCTACGGTCTCGCGCAGTTCGGATATCACACGGTCACCGCGATCTTCTCGATTGGGGTAATCAACGAGATGCTCGAGCAGAATGCGCCGGCCGGCGCTCGCATCTCAGAGTTCGGGATTGCATCCCTCATTCCGCACTTCGCGAGTTACGGCTCAATCGCCTTACCGGTGCCGGGGGGAACTTTCACTACTTCGTACAGCCCCACTAAAACCGTCCCTCGCGCCGAATATGACGCCGGTGACAAAGGCGAGATCGAAGGCTACGAACGATTCGCGTCGTTGATCCGCGATTCGCGGGATCCGTTTACGATGCAGCGTGGCTGGGAATTTGGGCTCTTCACCTTGCCGCCGGTGAAGGACGGCATCAATGAAATAGGCCAGGAAAAATGCCTCGATCCGGTCGTCTGCGGCTCCGCCTGGGTCGACGACGACGGTGCCCTGCATTTCAAGCTCGGCTACGATTGGGATCTCGCACTTTTCGGCGTCGAATGGTCGATTGAATTCTATTTTGGGATCAACCTCGAACGCGAAGGTGGTAGCGAGCTGCGCCTGTTACCGCAGGCCGCGACCGTGAGCGGCGCCGATTTCAACTGGTCGAGCGCCGATACCACGGTGCTCGCCGCGATGGCCGGTGGTGCTTTCGATATCCGCGTGTTGGCGCCGAATATTATGGTGAAGACGTCTTTATGATCCCAAACGATCACCTGACCTATCGCGATGCCAGCGTTAAATCGAATTCGAACCAATCCATCCAAGACGCGAACCTCTTAAAGATTCGCGTGTTGTACTGCTACGAGATGCATGTCCCATTCGTGAATCGGGTGATCAATGGCCTGCTGCGAATTGGCAGCGCGGTTGCGCCGGGGCGGGCTACGGTCGGCTCAGTGGGTTTGAATAGATGGCAAAACACCGGTGCGCCAGGGTTTGTCGCGCCGTCCGGTTCGTTTGAAGCGCAATGTTTGAACTTATGGCAAACCGGCGCCGTCGATGAATGGCGTCGCCATATTCCGATAGTCGCGCAGGCCATCGTCAGAATGCACACACCCGCGATTCAGGCCGAGAATTAAGCAGCCAGCTTCGCCCCGACCTCGCGCCGTAGTGAACCTGCCCCCCTGAAACGGACGCCAGGAAGCGATAATTTAATCGTCTCCTGGAGGTTCAGATGCAACGTATACCCCGTCGTCAGTTTACCGACGACTTCAAGGCCCAGGCCGTCGTGCTGGCTGAGTCCGTCGGCACAGCGAAAGC
>SHZM01000044.1 GCA_009692265.1 Gammaproteobacteria bacterium | reverse complement strand
CATTCAAAAACGCCTGCAACTGGGCCGGCGTCACTAATTGTTTGTCGTTCATATCGATCACCATGCCTCGCATCATGACCGAACCCAGCTACCCCTTCAGACTCATACCCCATTGGACAAGGCTCTAAGTCCGGAAGACCCTAATAAAGATTGTAAATTGATTATAGGTCGGTATGCTTGTGGGCGGTCCGAGCAGCCTTAAGGTGAACTGCGTGACGATAAAAATTGACGGGGAGTGCGAGCGCGCATGCCAGTGAGACTGAAGGAGATGTTGGGGGGGCTCGGGATAGCCGTGCTTTTCAGTTTGCTTGTCGGCTGCGAGGCGAAGCTAAGACTCGAGGCTGTGGAGGCCGCGCGCGCGCAGCCAATCCGACGGACGGACCAATTCCAGGCCGGAGTGGCCGCCGCTGATCGCCTGGTGATTGTCGCGACCCATGGGGTGATCGTGACTTCGACCGATCAAGGCGCGCACTGGCAACGGCAACAACTTCCGGGGTGGCCATCCCTAATTGATATCGCGCAGTGCCCGAACGGGGAGTTCGCCGCGCTCGCCTTCGAAGGACAGGTGTGGCGTGCGCCCGCGACGGGCGATGCATGGACGATGCAAAAAATCGATACGACCGAAACGCCGCAAGCGATCACCTGCGATAGCCGGGGACGGCTATGGGTCGTCGCGAGCTTCAGTACGATTATGCATAGCGGCGATGGCGGTAAGACGTGGTCGTCGCAATCTCTCGATGAAGACTTATTCCTGACTTCGATCCAATTCTTCGACGTCGATACGGCCGTGGCCGCTGGTGAGTTTGGGACCGTGATCAAAACCATCGATGGGGGCGCGACTTGGGCGCGGCTAGCGCCAATGCCAGACGAGTTCTATCCGGAAGATACCTGGTTCAAAGATCCGATGAACGGCTGGTCGGTGAGCCTACGCGGACGAATGATCGAAACCCGCGATGGCGGTTCGACGTGGGCTTTGCGGCAGACTCCCACCTTCGCGCCGTTGTTCACCTTGGGTACGGTCGGCGACTCGACCTTTGCCGCTGGCGGCGACGGGGTGATTCTGCGGCTTGTCGACGGGGCGTGGCGGCCAATGGTTTATGACAACCCGTTTCATTTGTACCTGCGGGTGTTGCTGCCGGTCGGCAACCAGCTACTCGTCGCTGGTGGTAGCGGTGCATTACGCGTTCTGCCGGTGGCACCGCCAGTGACCGTCGCCGCGCGTATAGAGTGATAGCGCCTCGTGCTTAACACTAGCGAACTTTTTCCCCGCCTAGGCGATTTTCTTTTCAGTAATCGCAAGGGCGTGTTAGCGGTAGTCTTCGCAGTCACGGCTTTTTTTGCGTGGCATATTCCCTTGGTCAAAATGGTCTCCGACTTCGCCGATTTGCTGCCGCAGGAACATTCGTACATCAAGCTGCACAATAAGATTCGGGATATTTTCGGCGGCGCGAATATTATCATTCTCGCCGTCGAAGTCGACGAGGGCACGATCTTCAATGATGACACCCTGGCGCGGATCGACCGCATTACCCTGGCGCTCGATACCGTGCACGGGATCAATCACAACCTGTTGACGAGTCTTACCCACCGCAATATTCGTAAGATTTATTTGACCCCGGACGGATCGGTAAAATCCGAGCCCTATTTCGATCCGCACAAGGGCGGCTACAGCACCGAAGAATATTCCGAGATGATCACCGCGGTGCAGACAAATCCGTCGGTGTATGGGCTGTTAGTATCGCCCGATCTCAAATCCGCGATCATCAAAGGGACTTTGAATGAAGGCGCGCTCGATTATGCCAAGGTCTTTGCGCAATTGAAAAAAATCCGCGCCGATGAAACCACGCCCGGCGTGCGCGTGCACGCCACCGGCCATCCGGTACTCGCGGGTTGGGTCGCGAGTTATGGACCGCAAATCCTGCAGATTTTCCTGTACACCATTTTCATCGTAATCGGGATCCTCATCATCTATACCCGGCGCTTGTACGGCATTTTGTTGCCTACCTTCGGCATGATGCTGACCAGCATTTGGGGAGTCGGCTTCATGGGGGTTTTCGGCTTCAACCTCGATCCATTGATGCTGGTAGTACCCTTTCTGATTTCGGCACGCTCGATGTCGCATGGGATCCAAAAAGTTGAGCGTTACTTTCAAGAGCTCGCCGTGACCAACGACAAGGCCATCGCCGCGCGCAACACCTTCAATAGTTTGTTCAGACCCGGCGCACTCGCGATCGTCGCGGACGCCGCGGCGTTGTTCTTGATCGGACTGGGGTCCGTGCCGATCAATGACAAAATGGCGATTTACGCGGCGTTTTGGGCACTGTCGATGGTTGTCACGGTATTGGTGACAATTCCGATGCTGCTTGCCTTACTGCCGCAACCGCGCGACATCAAGATCCGGCAGGGTTTCAGCCGCACGATCTTTCCCAAGCTAGCGCTGGTTACCAGTACTTCCGCGCGTTCGCGTCGCGTGTTGTGGATCTGCTTGGCGATTGCCGTCGGTGCCAGTTATATGAGCACCAAGGTCGTTGTCGGCGAACCCGAGCCAGGGTCCCCGCTGCTGTTCCCGGATCACGATTACAACATTTCGTCGCGTGCCATCAACGAGCGCTTTCCGGGTTCGGAAGAGTTGTACATCGTCGCCCGTACGAACGAGAAGGGCGGCCTGAAACGACCTGAAGTGTTGTTCGCCTTACAGGACTTCCAAAACACGATGCTGTTGGATCCGTCGCTGGGCGGGAGCAAAGGCACCAATAATCTGGTTACCCAAGTCCACCGCATGACCCGCAACGACGATCCCCGCTGGGCGGTGATCCCAAAAGACAGGCGGGACGCCGGCGGACTGATGTACACCTACATGATGTCCGCGCCGATACCCGGTGCGCTGAATGCCTTTCAGGACAGTGATGACCAGATCGCGAACATGGTTTTCTATTACAAAGACCACACCGGCGAGACGATCCGACGTGCGATCCATATGGCGAAGGATTGGGCGGCAACGGTCGGCGATAAAGTAGAGGGTTTTTCGATTGAACTTGCAGGTGGCCCGGTTGGTGTAACCGCGGCGATTAACGAAGAAGCCTATCAGACGAATCTGATTGTCGTGCCCTCGGTGCTTGCGCTTATATTCGTATTCACATTGTGGTTTTACGGCTCAGCACATGCTGGTTTCATGATGCTGGTGGCGATGGGTTTTGCTACGATGCTGACTTATGCTTGCATGGGGATGCTCGGGATGGGTCTCAACGTCAACACCGTGCCCATGATCGCCGTGGGCATCGGACTGGGCGTCGACTATGCCATTTACATGATGGATCGGATCAAAGAAGAGATGCATGTGCAGCCGAACCTGCAGGAGGCGGTGGTGCGCGCGGTGAGCACCACGGGAGTCGCGATCGCGTTTACGGCGACCACCCTTATCGGCGGTATAATGATGTGGATCTTCGTTTCGGATTTACGTTTCCAGGCCGACGCCGCGCGGCTGTTGAGTATCATGCTGGTGCTGAGCTCCTGCGCCGCCATGTTCCTGGTCCCGGCGTGGGTCGATATTTTCAAACCAAAATTTATTATGCAGGCGGGCGTCCGCGACCACGCACCGGTGGCATGACTTGTCGAGAAGCGGCGTCACGCCGTTGGAAGAAAACTGTTCAATGAGACATGAGGGAAAAGCGATGAGCGACATACACGGTGAACACAGAAAATTTCACGGCTGGGCCTGCGCTATCGCACTGTGCGGCGTAGTCATAACCGCGGCGGCCGAAGTCTCCGAGGCAGACTTCGACTATTCGTTCTACCCGTATAAACAGGACGGATTTCCGCAGGTTGGCGGGATCGAAGTCGGTGGCACGATCAACCAAGCCAATGTGGAATTGGTGAAGGACTATATCGACCCCGGCAATTACGAGTTGATCAAACGTGGCTGGTGGGAAATGAAGGTCGGCGCGCCGTTTGATCACCTGCTGCATCCCAAGTACATCGAGGCCTCGAAGAAGAACACCGCTGTCGGGCTTGAGGGCGGTAATCTCACTAACTTCGTGAGCGGCCGACCCTTCCCGTATAAACCAGACGCCGCCGATCCACTCGCGGGCGAAAAACTGATCTGGAATTTCGAACACGGTCGCAGCTGGGGTGACTTCGGATGTCTTCAGCCTTGGTATTGGGAATACAAGGACATGAAGACCGAGAAAATCGAGCGCACGATTAAATACGACCGGATGTGTCTCGCGCGCTTGGGCAACCGTGCGGTGGATGATCCAAAGCCGGACCTGGATGCGAACCCGGCCCAGCTTTATCGCGGAATCTATCTGCGGGTCGAAGCGCCGTTCGACTTGAAGGATACCCAACTTCTGATCCACAAGTACAAGGACGACACCAAGCAGATGGACGGCTGGATTTACCTCGGCTTCCAACGTCGGGTCCGCCGTTTCTCGACCGCGCAAATGACCGATGCTTTCCTGGGTAGTGACATCATGGTCGAAGACTTCGAAGGTTATGAAGGACAGGTCGTCGATTACACCTGGGAGTACAAAGGCGAGAAAATTATCATGGCACCGTTCTGGGATCACAACGAAGCGGTTGCCGGCTACGAATCTCGATTCCCGGGACCGAACGGCTACAAGTACGTGGGCTACACCGGCAAAGGCGAGTGCTTCACCAACGCACCCTGGTCGTTGCGCAAGGTCTATGTGGTCGAAGGCAAGCCGAAAGACGCGAACCACCCCATCTCTAAGCGCGAAATGTTCATCGACGCGCAGGTCAACGAGATCCCGCTGTCCTTGATTTACGATCGCAAGGGTGACTGGTGGAAGATGTTCACGATCGGTCACCAGAAAACCGACAACATCGATCCAGCCAATGCGCAGACGTTACCAGTGGTCCACGACGCGGCTGTGCTAGTCGATGTCCAGGCCGAACATTGCACCACGCTTTATTTCCACGGGGTGGTGAAGCCCGATGTGGATAAGAAACAGATTTTCACCGTGCAGCAACTGCGATCCGGTGGAACCTAGGGCGAACAATACAATTGTCCAACGCGGTGTTACCGCGTTGGTTTGCGGAATGAAGAGGGGAATAGCATGAAACAGACTAAATCATTCGCGCGCACGGTTCGCGCATGGGGCGTTGGGCTGGGAGTCGCGTGTACGCTAATTATTGTGGCGCCCAGCCCAGCGCAAGCCTGGAATTCCGCGGACGGCACCGCCACCGTCCACGGCTATGTCGACAACACCACGCATCAGCGGCACCGTTCCGGGTTGAGCAAGATGCGCAACCGCGCGGTCGCCGAGTTCAGCAAGGACTTCGGCGCGCACGGGCCGTTCTCCGCGATTCGCATGAACGGTACCTTGCGCGGGAGTTACGACGCCGTATACGACATTAACAGTGATAACTGGGGGGATGAATCCGGCGGCCCCGTCACTATCGAGAACCTCGGTGGACCTGCCGGCGTGGCAGCGGGGAGTGCCTTGATGGCGCAACCATTCATAAACGCGGCGGCACGCGTGAACTGGGGCGAGGGCTTCGGCAGCCGCTCGAATCCACCGCCGCCCGGTTTTTTTGATTTTTTCTTACGCGGCATGCCGGGAACCCCGGGGATTAATGGCGGCGGTTTCGGTTTTGATCCCGCGACCAATCCAAACGATGGGCTACGTATCGTAGGGTGGGAGGACTTCAAGGGGACTGGTGGACTTCCTGGCTTCGGCGGCGTTCAGGTCGCCTATCCCACGCGGCCCTGCGATGTGGACAGTCGTGGGTGTATCGCGGACTATATGGACAAGGACGAAGACGATTTGCGTTTCGCCGAGTTTAACGATCGCCAGGATTGGCTGCGCGAAATTTACATGGATTTTGAAATGCCAGGTGGCGGCGACGATGATTTGATTGTCATTCGAGCAGGCCGGCAACAAGTCGTGTGGGGCCGCACGGATTTATTCCGCGTGCTCGATGTGATCAACCCGGTCGATTACTCGATTCAGAATATCTACGAAGAACTCGAAGACTCCCGTATCCCGATGGGGATCTTGAATTTCGAGTACCAGATGGGCGCTACTGGTCCATTTACTACCTTGAATGTGCAAGCGATCTGGATCGCGGAACCTTTTCGCCCGAGCAACCTCGGCCAAGGCGGTCAGCCATACTCGATTCTGGATGCTGGCCCGACGTTCCGCGCGTTCAAAAACTGTTGGGATTACGGGTGTACGGTGGGTAACTTCGCGCCAAACAACAATCCGGTGCCGCCGTTCGCTAACCCCGGCGTGTTTGGTCCACCGACGGTACCAATTCCGGTCGGCGGTCCCGGCTTCGGCTTCCCGAACGGCTTGCTCGCGACCGATTTTCCGGCACATTCGCTCGGTATTCGCCAGGCAAATTTACCGGACTGGGAACTTGAAGACACCCAGTTCGGCATGCGCTTGGAAGGTGAGGTTGGCGCGTTCGGATTCTCGTTGAACGCCCTGAGTTACTACTCGCAGTTACCCTCCTTACACGGCGGCCAAGCCGCGGTGAACCCATTTATCACGCCCGGGGTGAACGATCTGTTCACGGGCGAACTGGGCGGCACCGAGATCCCACGACCGTATTTGATCGCGTTTGATATTGAGTTCCCGCGCGTGTTCCTCGTCGGTGGTTCGCTCGACACCTATGTCGATGCCATCGAGTCCACGTTTCGGATCGAATTCGCGGAAACCAATGGTGAAGAATTCGCTAACACCCTTAAGCCATCGCTGTTCTCCGAATCGAATGTGATCCGGTGGGTCGTCGGCTGGGATCGCCCCACGTGGATCAAGTTCTTGAATCCCGATCGTACGTTTATCTTGTCGGCGCAGATCTTTGGTCAGCACATTCTTGATCACGATCTCGTGAAGTTACCGACTGGTGAAGCAGGGATGCCGGATTGGAAAGACAACTTCATCGGCACATTCCTGATCCAGGGCAATTACATGAATGACCGAGTAACCCCGCAATTCATCATGGCCTACGATGTGAAAGCCCATGCGGGAGCAGTGGCACCGTCGGTGAACTGGTTGATCACCGACAATTGGGAACTCAATGTCGGGATGAACTTGAAGTTCGGGCGCACCAAGAACGAGTTCGATGACGACCGAAATGGTAACCCCTTCCCGCCGTACACCGACCCTACCTTCAACTCGTTGCCAGGATCGAACCCGGCGACGGCTGGTGTCGGGCAAAGCGCTTTGCGCCTCGGCGGAATTACGCCGCTTGGCATTTTCCGCAGTGGCCCGCTCGGCATGGCGGGTAGCGAAGATGAAGTACAGGTTAGGATTCGCTACAAGTTTTAGGACTAGACGACGTAGTTGGTTCCGAAAACCCCGGCCGCATACCGGGGTTTTCGTTGCCGCGCAACCGACTCCTCGCAACGTACGTGGCTCCACGAATTGATCAGTCGCGAGCAAATTGGCGAGAACTTGACAATGAACATCGACGAAAAGCTAAACGATCCCACCTTCTTCGCGACCTAACGAGTATTACCGGCTCTTCGACAGGATGCGCGCGAATGACCCGGTGCACTGGACCGAGAGCCCCGATAAGCGCGGGTATTGGTGGTATTCCGTCATGCCGATATCAAGAGCATCCTCAACGAACCCAACTTGTTCAGCTCCGAACGCGGCGGTGTGATGCCGATTATCGACGACGAAATGGCGGCGATGGCGCTGGACGCGATGGGGGTCGGCGAAAATGTCCTGACGATCGATCCGCCGCGTCATGCGGAGTTCCGTAAGGTGATGGCGGCACCGTTTCTACCGAAAGCGTTAAGCGACGGCGAAGCCAGAATCAAGGAACTCATCAGCGAAATCTTCGATCAGTTGCCGGCGCATGGCGAAATCGATCTCGTCAGCGATCTCGCAGTGCGGATCCCGATGGGCGTGATTTGCGACATCTTGAAGCTCCCACGTCAAGATTGGGACGATATGCTGGGCTGGGGCAAGATGGCGATCGGCGGTACCGATCCAGAATATCAGCAGGGTGGCAGCGCGGCTGAAACGGTCAGTTGCGGCTTTAAGCTCATGTACGACTACAGCATGCGACGCTCGGCGGAACGTCGGGGTTGTCCGTTTTCAGATCCCTTTATACCCTACTCGCCAACGCGGTGGTTAACGAGCAGCCGTTGACTCCGTCGCAGGTCGCGCACAACGGTGTGCAATTGATGCTTGCCGGGTTCGAGACCACCCGCAATGCATTTTCGGGTGGCGTCTTGGCGTTGCTCGAACATCCTGAGCAAATGGCGCTGCTGCGCGAAGATCCAAAGCGCCTGCGCCTGGCGGTCGAGGAAATTGTGCGTTGGTCGGATCCGGTGATCTCCCTGATGCGAGTCGCGACTGCTGATACCGAAGTCGGCGGCAAGAAGATTAAAGCAGGTGAGCGCGTGTTACTGTGGTTCCCGTCCGCGAATCGCGATTCGGAAGCGTTCGACGAACCCTACAAATTTGATATCACGCGTCATCCCAATCTGCATTTAGGCTTCGGCGCCGGTCCGCACTTTTGTTTGGGCGGTCCGTTGGCCAAGCTTGAAATTCGCCTGGCGATGGAAGAGTTACTCGAACGCTACGATGGGATCGAGATCACGGGCCCGGTTGAACGCGTGCAGTCGAGCTTCGTTGGCGGTCTCAAACATCGGCCGGTGAAGTTGATTCCGCACGCAATTAATTCGAGACCAGCCTGCCAGTCGCTGCGTTGACACCCATGACCCTCGCGCCTATAGTCACATACCGGTGGGGGTATAGGACTATTCGATGGACGACATTGAGAAACGTCTTCCGCGGCGAGATCCGTTACCGGCGATCGGCGCGCAACGGCGGAATCTTCTCGGCGGCCTCGTAGGCGGTACAACTACGCTCATCGCAGGCCGAACGCTTGCCGCTGACCTTCATAACTTTCCGCCGCTTCCCTCTTGGTCGCAACAGCTTGGTAGGCCCGTCGCCACCAATCCTTACGGCAAGCCGTCCCCGTTTGAGGCCAATATCATTCGGCGCCTGAGTCCCGGGCTCACGACCACCCGCGAATCAACGATCGCGTTCACTCCCTTGCAGAACCTGTTCGGGACCATCACGCCGAACGGGCTGCACTTTGAGCGCAGCCACGGCGGTTTGCCCGAAGTTGACCCATACCAGCATCGACTGATCCTGCATGGTTTGGTGAAGAATCCTAAAATTTACACGATGGAAGATTTGCTGCGCTTTCCGGCGGTGTCGCGGGTGCACTTCCTGGAGTGCGGCGCGAATACCGGGATGGAATGGAATAACGTCGCGGTTCCCACGGTGCAATTTACCCATGGCATGTTGTCGTGCGCCGAGTACACCGGCGTGTTGCTATCGACGTTGCTGGAGGATGTTGGGTTCGACCGTAAAGCCGCGAAGTTTGTGCTGGCGGAGGGAGCCGATGCGGCTGGCTTAACCCGCACAATCCCGTTGGAGTTTGCACTGAACGACGCGATGATCGTCTACGGCCAGAACGGCGAGATGCTGCGGCCGGAGAACGGTTATCCAGTACGTCTGTTCGTGCCCGGCGTGCAGGGAGTCTCGAGCGTGAAGTGGTTACGCCGTTTGGAACTCGGTGATCAGCCTTGGCACACACGTGAAGAGACGATGCATTACGCGGATTTAATGCCGGATGGCAAGAGCCAACAGTTCACCTGGATCCAGGAAGCAAAATCAGTGATTACCTCGCCTTCGGGCGGGCAGCGTCTGCTCGACAAACGCGGCTACTACCAGATTACCGGACTCGCCTGGTCCGGTCGTGGTCGGATTAAACGAGTTGATGTTTCGACGGATGGTGGCCGAAGCTGGCATCCCGCCCAGCTGCAGGAACCGATTACCAGCAAGGCGCTAACCCGTTTTCGCACGGATTGGGTGTGGGACGGCGTACCCGCCCTATTGCAGAGCCGATGCATCGACGACACCGGGTACGTGCAGCCGAAATTGCGACAATTGCGCGAAGGTCGCGGCACCCGTTCGATCTATCACAACAATGCGATTCAGACTTGGCGGATCGCCACCGACGGCGGTGTGCACAATGTGCAAGTATAAGTGCGCCGTACTCGTGCTCCTCGGCCTCGCGCTCTGTCGAACCGCGCTTGCCGCGCCCTGGCAGTCGCTTGGACGGCCAGCCACGCCCGCGGAAATCGCCCGCTGGAATATCGACGTGCGACCAGACGGGATGGGGCTGCCCCAGGGCCAAGGTTCGGTGGCGCAGGGTCAGGAGATCTACGACAGTCAGTGCGCGAGTTGTCACGGCTCGTTCGGAGAAAGTAACGAATACATGGCGCTAAGCGGCGGGATCGGATCCTTGGCCAGCGCGTCACCGCAACGCACGGTTGGTAGCCGTTTGAATTACGCCACGACACTTTGGGATTACATCAACCGCGCGATGCCGTTTCAGTACTCGAAGTCGCTGACTGCGGATCAGGTGTACGCGGTGACCGCCTACGTGCTCCATCTCAATGATATTGTGACGGCAGACGCCGTACTCGACCCTGAAAGCCTGGCAAGAATCGAGATGCCGAACCGTGACGGGTTCACTACGGCACATGGCTTTTCGTCGCTCGACGGCAAAGCGGATGTAGAGAATACCGCCTGCCTGGAAGCGTGCGAGACCCAAGTTGCGCTTACCTCCGAGTTACCGCCGGAGTTTACCGCGCAGATCTATGGCGACATTCGTGAACATTTTCGTGGGTTGGCGAGCATGAATCATGAACGAAGTGAGCCGCTTGTGGTCACTACGAAAGGAACGAACAGTGATGTCACGACCCTGTTGAATGCAAATGGCTGTATGGCCTGTCATGGTATTGATAACGCAGGTGTCGGACCGGCATTCAACGAGGTAGCCGCGCGCTATGCAGGAGATAAGGCCGCGGCAGAGTTACTAAAATTGAAACTCAAACAGGGTGGTGCCGGAAGTTGGGGTTCAGTCTCCATGCCGCCGCAATCGCGAATCACAGACGCCGATGCGGCGACCATCGTGGACTGGATCGTGTCAGGCATGGAAGAAAATTAATGTTTACGCGTAAACCGGAGTAACAGCGATGAATCATGAGCGAAGAACTGTTTTGCGACAGTTAAGCAAGGTTACCGGGTATGCCCTCGCGCTTCTCGCGGGAGCCTGGCCGCGACTTGGGTGGAGTGCGGAACAACGCCCCGCCTTTACCGCAGAAACGCTCGAAGAGACGCTCAAGGCGCTGGGTGCCAGTGGCAGCAAGGAATCGTCGGAGATCGAGTTTAAAGCCCCGGAAATCGCAGAGAACGGGGCTGTGGTGCCGGTGGAAGTCGACAGCAAGCTACCCGGAACGCGCTCGATTGCGATCATCGTCGAGAAAAACCCGCACCTGATGTCTGCGGATTTCACGTTCCCGGAGGGCACTGATCCGTATGTCGCAACCCGCGTAAAAGTTGCTGAAACCTCGAACCTGCTTGCAGTGGTTAAAACCGATGCAGGTGTGTTCCATGCCACTAGATTGGTGAAGGTAACCCTCGGCGGCTGCGGCGGGTAAACATTTTTTTGGAGAAGTGCAATGGCTGATCCCATGCGAATTCGGGCCGCGCTTGTCGGCGACAAAGTAGATGTCAAAATCTTAATGGCGCACGAAATGGAAACCGGGCTGCGTAAAGATGGCGAGGGCAATGTTGTTCCCGCGCGGTATATCGTGAACGTGAGTGCGACGTGTAATGAGCGTACGGTCCTGTCCGCGCTGTGGGGAGCTTCGGTCGCGAAGAATCCGTTCCTCGCCTTTCGGTTCACAGGCGCTGCGAAAGGCGACAAGCTCAAAGTGACCTGGACGGATTCCGACGGCGACACTCGCACCGACGAAGTTGTGATCGGATAGCCGGGATGAAGTCAATTTACGGGTGCATTCGTGGGCTACTGCTCGCAGCTTGCTGCGTTACGTTGGCTTGGGCACAGTCCTCGACCGAAGAGGCAATCGCGGAATACCGAGCGATGTTTGGCGACGAGAATCCAGCCGAGTTATGGCAAATCCGCGGCGAAGAACTGTGGACGACACCACGCGGTCCTAAAAATGTCGCATTGGCGGGCTGCGATCTGGGTTTGGGTGCCGGAATTGTCACTGGTGCTTATGCGCAACTACCGCGCTGGTTCGAGGACACCCAGCGGGTGCAGGATCTCGAATCGCGTCTCGTCTCTTGCCTCACTGATCTGCAAGGCCTCGACGAGGCCGAGCTGTTGAAGTCGCGCTTTGGTGACGGCGCGAAAAAATCCGATCTTGAGGCCTTGACTGCCTACATTGTCGCGGCCTCACGCGGCCATACAATGTCCGTGTCGATCGCGCATCCGGCTGCGCAGGCCGCCTATGATCTCGGCCACGGTGTTTTCTATTACCGCGCGGGACCACACGATTTCTCGTGTGCAACTTGTCACGGAGAAAGCGGCAAGCGGATCCGTTTGCAAGTCTTACCGAAGTTACTCGATCCGGTCGGCGCGCGGTATGCGTATACGAGCTGGCCAGGGTACAGAGTCTCGCAGGGTGAATTGCGCACAATGGAATGGCGGCTCCAGGATTGTTTTCGCCAGCAGCGGTTGCCGCAACTACGCTACGGATCGGAGGTCGCGATCGGGTTGACGATGTTTCTCGCAAAGAACGCCGAGGGCGGAATCATGACCGCGCCGAACATCACGCGTTGAGAGGAATTCATCATGCGAAATATGAACCTTCGGAAGTTGCCATTTCTAGCGTTAGTCCTCGGTGTACTACTGCACTTTGAAGTCGTTGCCGATGGCATGCGCGATACGGTCGTCGCTGCGATGGAGGCGTCGTTCGAGGCGAAAAAGCAGGCCACGATGGATCGTCTTGATCAAGACGAGACCCAAACGCTATGCACGCAGCACGCCGCGGGGATCCTGCCATCAGCGGTTGCGGAACGGATTATGACCTTGAATCGCGCGACAATCCGCCCACCGCCGGACGGCCAGTACCTAGGCGACTGGAAAGGTGGCGAGTTGATTGCACAAACCGGTACGGGCTTTCAGTCAAGTGATGATCCGACCAAGCCCGCCGGTGGAAATTGTTATGCGTGTCATGAGCTGTCTGGTAGCGAAATCGCGTTTGGTACGATCGGTCCAAGTCTGCGCTATTACGGCAAGGTACGCGGGACTTCGCCCACGACCCTCGCAGCCGCGTGGGCAAAACTCTACAACTCCAACGCCCACATGCCATGTTCAAACATGCCCCGTTTCGGGCATCGCGGAATTTTGACCGACCAACAACTCAAGGATCTAATGGCACTGCTGTTTGATCCCGCCTCGCCGGTTAATCAATGAATCGGCGTGAGTTCGTGCGCTTGCTCGCGGCGGCCACCGCGAGTGGGTTCGCGCCACCCAGTGCGCGAGCGTTAGCGGGCGAGGGCGATGCGCTGTACCAGTTGCCGCCGTTTGGCAATGTCAGTCTTCTGCATATGACGGACGCTCATGCGCAATTATTGCCGGTCTGGTATCGCGAGCCCTCGGTGAATTTAGGGATCGGCGAATGGCGCGATCAGCCACCGCATCTGGTGGGCGCGAAATTCCTCGAACACTACGGTATTGCGCCGGGTTCGCGCGAGGCCTACGCCCTTACCCATCTCGATTTTCCGTCAGCGGCGCAAACCTACGGCAAGGTTGGGGGCTACGCGCATCTCGCGACTTTGGTGAAGCGGTTGCGCGACTCCCGTCCTGGCGCATTACTGCTGGACGGCGGCGATACCTGGCAGGGATCGGCAACCGCGCTATGGACAAAGGGCGCGGACATGGTCGATGCGCAGCTCGCACTCGGAGTCGATGTGATGACGGGTCATTGGGAGTTCACTTACGGCATGGAGCGAGTGCAGGAATTGGTTCAGGGGCCGCTGCGCGGACGCATTGAATTTCTTGCACAGAATATCGCGACCGCGGATTTCGGCGATCCAGTCTTTGCCGCCTATACGCTCCGGGAGATTAACAGTGTCGCTGTCGCCATCATCGGGCAGGCGTTTCCCTATACGCCAATCGCTAACCCACGGCATCTAGTCGCGGATTGGAGCTTTGGGATCCAGGAAGAGAAACTCCAAGCGACGATCGATGAGGTACGGAGCAAACGCGCCACGGTAGTTGTGCTGTTGTCCCATAACGGCATGGATGTCGACGTTAAGCTTGCAAGTCGGGTAACGGGTCTAGACGCGATATTGGGTGGCCACACGCATGATGGTGTACCGCATCCTATAGTGGTCAAGAACGCGAGTGGTCGGACATTGGTGACCAATGCAGGTAGCAATACCAAGTTCCTCGGCGTACTCGATTTCGACGTGCGCGAGGGCAGGATCAAGGATTGGAGTTATCACTTGGTGCCAGTCTTTGCGAATCTAATACCCGCGGATCCCGCCATGCAGGGCATCATCGATCGTCACCGCGCACCGTTCGCGACTCAACTCAACGAGCCGCTCGCAACAAGCGATGGCTTGCTCTACCGCCGCGGCAACTTCAACGGCAGTTTTGATCAGCTGATTCTGGATGCCCTGATGGCGGTAAACGATACCGAGATCTCGCTCTCACCAGGTTTCCGCTGGGGGACGACCCTGCTGCCCGGTGAGGTGATCACGATGGAACGTTTGATGGATCAAACAGCCATCACCTATCCCGCCGTGACGGTCAATGAAATGACCGGCGAGCGAATCAAGGCAGTGCTAGAAGACGTGGCCGATAACTTGTTCAACGCCGATCCCTATTACCAGCAGGGAGGAGACATGGTCCGAGTCGGCGGCTTGCGCTACGCGATCGAGCCGACTGCCGCCCTGGGCAAGCGCATTTCGGATCTCCGCCTCGGCGACTCGCCGCTTGAGGCGGCACGGTCCTACAAAGTTGCGGGCTGGGCATCGGTTGGGGAAGGTGTGGAAGGCGCGCCAATCTGGGATGTCGTGGCTGAGTATCTACGAGCCAAGAAATCGCTTGCCGCACCAGTACTGAATCAACCCGACTTGCGCGGGCTCGACAGTAGTCCTGGACTGGGGTGAACGCGCACCGGGCCTGGACGTGTGTGCTGCTGGCACACGTGGCAATAGCGAACGCGGCAACCTGGTCGCCTGCCACGATCCCCCTTAATGCGACCCAAGTCGGACCACGGTCCTGGTATGTCGAAGGACGGCTAGAAGACGCGTCGAAAGATAATCAAGGCTTCATGTCGAACGCGGGATTCGTCATTACCGATGAAGGCGTGGTCGTGTTCGATGCGCTGGGGACACCGGCGCTTGGCGATCTACTCGTGCAAGAAATCAGGCGCCACACGGCGCAGCCCATACGCCGCGTCATCATCAGTCACTATCACGCGGATCATTTCTACGGGGTGGCGGCCCTGCGTGCGGCGGGTGCCGAGGTATGGGCGCACGTCAAGGCCGAGCGTTATCTAAGATCCGACAACGCGCAGACGCGTCTCGCCGAGCGCCGCCAAAGTCTCGGGCCGTGGCTTGGGAGTGACTTTGCGCTGGCGCGGCCTGATCGTTGGCTTAGCACTGATGAGTCTTTTGAGCTGGGTGGCGTGCGGTTTAGTTTGCAACACGTGGGCCCCGGTCACGCTCCGGAAGATTTAGTGATGCTGGTCGAGCCAGACGGGGTTCTGTATTCGGGTGACATCGTGTATGCCGGTCGCGTGCCCTTTGTGGGTGACGCTGATACACGGGCATGGCTCGGCGCTATCGAGCGGCTACTGAAAATTCCCGCTCGCGTATTAGTGCCGGGCCACGGTCCAGCGTCGCGATCGCCACGCGACGAACTGCAGTTAACCCACGAGTATCTAATTTATCTGCGCAAGGAAATGGCGCGCGCGGTGGCGGATTTCGTGCCGTTTGCCGAAGCCTACGCCCGGATTGATTGGCGCAGATTCGCCGTAGTGCCCACTTTCAAGGCGGCTAATCGCAACAACGCGTATAACATTTACCTACAAATGGAAGGGGAGGCGTTGCATGGAAAGTAAGATCGCCAAGCCGAAGAAGAAAATCAGGAATGACGATCACCAAGACCATAAGCGCGCGATGATCACGCGACTGAGACGGGTCGAAGGGCAGATCCGCGGCATTCAGGGCATGATAGAAACGGATTCAAGTTGTGAAGCGGTCGCGCAGCAGGTGGCCGCGGCCCGGCGTGCGCTGGATCGCGCGTTCTATGAGTTGATCGCCTGCACCATGGAGATGGAGATCAAGTCGGCGGCGAGTGTTGGCGCGGCGAAGTCCGCGGGTGCTCATGTCGCAAAGCTACTTGCGAAATACGGTTGAGCTTAAGAGATTTCGTGCAGCAGCGATTTAACCGCAGCGTTGGTCGAGAGATGCACGCGCCCCGGACCAAGCGCTTGTAGGAATGGCGTTCGGGAGAGTCGATCCATCAGCGGACCCTTGATCTCGGCCAGATGAAGTGCGATAGCCTTGTCCGCCAGCGAGCGCTGGAAGGATTCGAGCATTTCCAAGCTGCTTGAATCAATGTGTGCCACGCCGGAGAGAATGAGCACGACCGCGCGCAGGTTATCCCGCTCGATCACCATGTTCATCAATTGTGTTTCGACGCGCGGAGTGTTGCCGAAATACAGATTCTCGTCGATCCGCAACAACAGGATTTCCGGCCAGGTTTCGACATCGTGTCGATCGATATTGCGAAAGTGCTCGGTGCCGATGATTCGCCCGATTTTCGCAATATGAGGGCGACTGGTTTTATAGAGGAACACGGCGGTGCCGAGGACGACGCCGAGAATTAACCCTAGTTCGATGTTAAACAGCAACACTCCCGCAATCGTTGCGACCTGGGTGATACCATCTCCGCGATCATAGGCCCAAGTACGGCGCAGACTGCGAAAGTCGATTAACTGGAACACCGCGACCACAATGATCGCGGCGAGGACGGCTTTAGGCAGGTCGCGTAGTAGCGTGGTGAAAAATAACGCGCCGAGCGCAACCCACGTGGCAGTCACAACGGCTGCGGCCTGAGTTCGGGCGCCTGCATCGAAATTCACCATGGAGCGCGAGAAGCCGCCGGCGACCGGCATCGCACCGACGCAAGCCCCCGCTAAATTGGAGATCCCGAGCGCAAGCAATTCGCGGTCTGGATCGATTTTTTCGTGGCGACGAAACGCCAAAGTGCGCGCGACTGAAATGCTTTCGACGTATGCAATCAACGCGATCATCAGCGCCGAAGGCGCAAGCAGTAACCAGGACGGCTCTGACAGGAAGGCAAAATCGACATTGAAAATCCCTTGAGGAATTTCGCCGACAACCGCCAGACCGGCGCTGTGCTGAAGATCGAACCTCGCGCTGATGATCGTGGCCAGGGTAATGACGAGCAGCGGGGCAGTTCGGCTCAGGATTCCCGCAATGTCCGGGTGCACGCCTAATTGACCAAGAAGGGCTATCAGCGGTTTGCGAGCCAACAATAACGAGAGGATTGCGCACACGCTGCAAATTACCGTCATCGTATTGGCGCTTGCTCCGCTAAACGCCAGGAATCGAACAATTTCCGCGAAGTCCGCCTCGCGTGGCACCGCGATTCCGGTCAGCGGTGCCAACTGCGTCCCGACAATGAAGAGCGCGGCGCCAGTCATGAAACCGGAAAGCACCAGATGACTGATGAAGTGGGTGAGCCAGCCCAGGCGCAACGCGCCAAGCAGTAGCAGGAAAGTGCCAGTCATCGCGGAGAGCATTAGCGCCCCGTACAAGTATCGAGTCGAGTCGTCCGCGGCGAAACCGATCAGCGCGCTCGCGACCATCGCTGCGGCGACCGCCACAGGTCCAACCGCGAGTGTACGGCTGCCACCGAGGAAGGCGTATACGATCGGCGGCAAGACGCTCGCATAGAGTCCGATCTGCGGCGGCAGGCCGGCGAGCAAGGCATAGGCGAGGGCTTGTGGGACCAACAGAACCGCCGTGATCGTGCCGGCGAGCACGTCTTGCGGCAGGGCTTTGCCATGTGTGCGCGCCAAGTCATCGAGCAGTGGAAATGCGCGCCGTAGCAGTGGGATCACTTGTTGTCGAATTCCGTGAAGCTACGCGCGGCGGCGAGAACCGCGGCTAGGACGGCAGGATCGTCGATCTGATTCGCTAATAACAAAATCAGTTTTGCGTTCAATTTAAGGCTTGCCACGGCGTCCAAGCCATCGTGCAAGCCGACGAGTGCTGCGTAGAACTCGTCGGCATTGGCAATGTTCGGCTCAATCTTCATTTCTCAAGTTGCCATTGAGGTCCACATTTCCGCGTCCCGCTCGGCTGTCCAGATCCGCGGGTCCACCGCTCCACCAGCTTCGTCGTAGGCGCGGCTGATATCAAACGGCAGGCAGTGGTCGAAAATTACCCAGTGTCCAAAATTCGCTTTCAACGCCGCGTAGGTATCGTCATACGCCTGTTTCAAAGATCTACCGGCGGCGCGAGCCGCGCGCACGCTGTCGAACATCTGTGTAATAAAAGCGCGTGTGCCATGCAATGCGTCGGCGACCTGTTTCGGATCCGTGAGGGCATCACCCCGACCAGGCACTAACGCGCGAGGTTTTAGCGCGGCAATCCGATCCAGGGTCGCGGGCCATTCAGTTAAATACGCGTCGCCGGTGTAGGGAGTGGCACCATATTCGACGAGATCGCCGCTGAACAACACCTGTTCTTTTGGCATCCACGCGATCGTGTCCCCCTTGGTATGCCCGCGCCCGACCTGCATCAGGCGGACTTCTGTTTTACCGAGCCAGATCGTAAGTTCGCCGCTGAAGACCACGTTTGGCCAGGTAAGGCCAGGGATCGAATCGACTGCTTGAAACAGCCGCGGAAAGCGCTCGAATTCGGATTGATAATCTTGTTGTCCCCGTTCGACGATCAAATCATACGTATCTTTGCTCGCGATGATATTGGCTGCGCCATAGCCGCTCGCTCCGAGCACGCGAACCGCGTGGTAATGAGTCAGAACCACATGCTTGATCGGCTTATCCGTGACGGTCCGGATTTTTGCGATGACATCCCGCGCCATGATGGGGGTTGCCTGCGCATCCAACACCATCACACAGTCGTCACCGATCACCACGCCGGTATTGGGATCGCCTTCGGCAGTATAGGCATACGCGTTGTCGGCCAGTTGCGTAAAGGATATGTTCTTTGGGTCGAGATCGCCTTTGGAAGCGAAAGCTTTAGACATGTGAGATCTCCGTTATTCTATGAGTAAATGCTAGTGAATTAGCGCTGCGCATGTAAGCCGCGGGTGGGGGCAAGTCGCGCTATGGCGGGTGAGCGAGACTTTTGGCCCATGCTGCGGCGATCGCCGTTGAATCGAAGCTTCGCCAGCGACCAGCGATGTGTTGATCCGGCCGAAACAAGTAGCTTGTGCCCGGCATAAGGTCGTAACGCTCGGCGAGCAGACCGTGGCGATCTACTAGCGGACTTTCGGCACCTAGGCGAAGCAGTCTAACCCCGGGCGGTAAGGAGTCGGTCGGAGCTGGGTGCAGGTGATCAACTAAATGTAAGCACACGAAATCGGTGCCCAATTGTTGAGTCCACCAGGTTTCTTGATCTTCGATCACGATTGGGGCATCGAGCGCGACGGTGCCTGGTCCCAAACCCGGGGTGTTAAACGCCTCGTTATCTGCTGTCACGAGCGAGGAATGCGCCAGGGAACATGGCACCGATAAACGACCGCTATTGATTAACCGACGGGCAAAAGGGTACATCGGCGCCAATTCGAGGACCGCATCGCGAAAGGCGCAGGCTGCGGCTGTTTTCGGGGTCATGAAGTCTGTTGCACGGGTCGAGTTCGCGATATTTTCGTCGGTACCGAAACAACGTTCCTCATCATAGGACTCGAGTAGCTTCCGCGGCGCCTTGCCCTTCAAGACACGCGCTAGCTTCCAGCCGAGATTATCGACATCCTGGATCCCACCGTTCGCGCCCCGCGCGCCGAAGGGGGAGACAAGGTGCGCGGCGTCACCGACGAAGATAACGCGATCGTGAACGAACTTCGCCATCCGACGGCATTGGAAGGTGTAGATACTCACCCACTCGAACTCAAAGTCGATGTCCTCGCCGATCGCCGCGTTTACTTTCGCGATGACTGATGCGGGGTTGAGCACTCCTTCGCGATCGACTTCGCGGCCCAGCTGAAAATCCACTCGCCATAGATCGTCCGGCTGACAATGGATCAAGGCTGTGCGGCCGTCGTTGAAAGGGGCGTTAAAGAAGAATCGACGCTCGGCTGGAAACGGCGCGCGCATGCGAATGTCGGCGATTAGGAACGCGTCTTCAAAGGTGCGTCCCGCGAAGTCTAAGCCGAGGAGATCCCTAATTGCGCTGCGACAGCCGTCGGCGGCGATTAGATAATCGCAAGTCAATTCGTAGCACCCGGAGGGGGTCTCTAATTTAAGCGCGACGTGATCAGAATGCGACTCGACCCCGCTCGCAGTGTGTTGCCAACGCAGATCAACGAGACTTTGGGTCTGCAGTACGTCGACCAGATATTCCTCGGTGTAGTACTGCTGCAAGTTGATGAACGCCGGGAACTTCTGCGCCTTCATTGGCAGGAGATCAAACGAATACAGCGGCGCCTCAGCTTCAGCGCAATAAACGCGCCCGATATTCCAGGTCACGCCCTTGTCGAGCATGCGCTCCGCAACGCCCAGGCGATCGAGGATCTCCAGGGTCCGCTTGGACCAGCACACGGCGCGCGAGGCATCGAAGGACGCATGGTTCTTTTCGACGACAACACTCGGAATTTCATGGTTGGCAAGTTCCTTCGCCAACGCGAGCCCGACCGGTCCAGCACCAACAATGACAATCGGAATATGAGTCGGTGTTTTACTCGCAAGTTCAGATGGAACCGAAAATGGATAGGTCCGACGCGCGTGCCGACTGCGCTGCAGTGCCTCGGAAAAGCCACGGAAATTCGAGGAGGTCATGTGCGTCTACTCTGATCCGCTGAAGCGATCAGGTCGCCGAGGCAGGCTTCACTTGTTGGTCGATTGCCCCGAAGATGGATTTTCCTGACGGATCGCGCATTTCAATGCGCACCCGATCGCCGAACTTCAGGAACGGTGTTTTTGGTGCGCCGTCGGCCAGCGTTTCCAGCATGCGTCTTTCGGCAATGCACGCCGAGCCCTGGCTGCGATCGTAGTTCGAGACGGTACCTGAGCCGAGAATGGTACCGGCCCCAAGGCGGCGGGTTTTTGTCGCGTGTGCAATCAGATCATAAAAACTGAAGGTCATGTCGACCCCGCAAGCAGGCTGGCCGAATAACGCGCCGTTGAGGTAAGAGCTTAGGCGTAAATGTACTTTGCCATCGACCCAGGCAGCGCCCAGCTCATCGGGCGTCACAGCAACCGGTGAGAACGCGGTCGCCGGCTTGCCTTGGTAAAAACCAAACCCCTTGGCAAGTTCGTTCGGGATTATATTCCGCAACGAGACATCGTTGACCAGCATGAGCAGCTTGATGTGCGATGCGGCGTTGGCCACTTCAGTGCCCAGCGGCACGTCGTTCAGGATAACGGCGACTTCGGCTTCGAGATCGATCCCGTGTGCTTCACTAACGGCTTCAATTGGATCACACGGCCCCAGCAAGTCATCCGAGCCACCCTGGTAGACGAGCGGATCGGTCCAAAAGCTCGTCGGCAGCTCGGCGCCTCGCGCCTTTCGCACTAATTCAACGTGATTGACATAGGCGCTGCCGTCCACCCAGTGATAGGACCGAGGCAGCGGGGCGGCCAGTAAGTGTGGGTCGAAACCCCTGGTGCCGGTTGCGGTACCGCTGTTCAGATCTCGATAGACCGCGATAAGCGCCGCTTCCACTTCGTTCCAATGATCGAGTGCTTCCTGCAGGGTTCTTGCAATAACCGGCACCGGCAGCATCATTTTTAAATCGCGATCGACCACCACAAGTCGGCCGTCACGCTGGGAGGTTTTGAGAGTAGCGAGTTTCATAAAAAACTTGATTGAGAATAGTTGCAACTGAAACTATACTCGTAAAAGCCCAGTCTTAGAAGCGATTAAATGAGTATCGACGATCCATTTTCCTATATCGGAGGATTTGGTAACGAGCATAGTTCGGAAGCGGTCGCGGGGGCCTTGCCGGTCGGACAATTCTCCCCGCAGCGTACGCCGTTCGGGCTCTACCCCGAAAAAATTAGCGCGACCGCGTTCACGGCGCCGCGGCATGAGAATCGACGGACGTGGTTCTATCGTATTCGCCCATCTGTCTTGCACGGAAGTTTCGCGCCGATGGCGCAGAGCCTATGGCGAACCGCTCCGTCCACCGACGGTCCGGCCACGCCGAACCAATTACGCTGGAGTCCTTTGCCGATCCCGAGCACGCCTTGCGATTTCGTTGACGGGATCACGACGATGGCCGTCAATGGCAATGCAGCATTGCAGATCGGCATGGCGGCGCATCTCTATCAGGCGAATCGCTCGATGACGACTCGCTTTTGTTATAACGCGGATGGCGAGATGCTGATCCTGCCGCAACAGGGAGGGCTGAGAATCTTTACGGAATGCGGGCGACTCGCCGTCGCGCCTGGCGAGATGGCGCTGATCCCGCGCGGCATGAAGTGGCGGATCGAGCTGGTGGAAGGCGCAAGCCGCGGCTACGTGTGTGAGAACTACGGCGCGTTGTTTCGTCTGCCGGAACGTGGCCCGATTGGTTCCGATGGTTTGGCGAACCCGCGTGATTTTCTGGCACCAGCGGCGTGGTTCGAAGATCGTGAAGGCGACTTCGAGTTGGTCGCCAAGTTCGGCGGATCCCTCTACCGTGCGGCGCTGGGACATTCGCCGCTTGATGTTGTCGCGTGGACCGGTAATGCCGTGCCGGTGAAATATGATCTGGCGCGGTTTAATGCGATGGGGACAGTGAGCTTCGATCACCCCGATCCGTCGATCTTCACGGTTGTGACGGCACCATCCGATACGCCGGGCACAGCGAACGTTGATTTTGTTATTTTCCCGCCGCGGTGGCTGGTCGCGGAGCACACGTTCAGACCACCATGGTTTCATCGAAATGTCATGAGTGAGTTCATGGGCTTGCTGTACGGCACGTATGATGCGAAAGAGCAGGGTTTTGAACCCGGCGGGGTCAGCATTCATAACTGCATGTCGGCGCATGGCCCGGAGTCCGCGGCGTACGCCAAGGCGACGAGCGCGGAATTGCAGCCGACCAAGCTCGGGGCTGCAATGGCCTTTATGTTCGAATCCCGTTATCTGTTCCATCCGACGGCGCACGCTCTAGCGCTATCAGGTTTGCAAGCGGATTATCTCGGGTGTTGGACAGACCTGGAACGGAAATTTCCGATGTCATGAGCGCGCTGGATCTCTCCCAGTTTCTGCCGTACCGCTTGTCGGTGCTCGCAAACAAAATGAGCGCGCAGTTGGCGACCGTGTATGCCGAGCGCTTCAATATTTCGATTCCGGAATGGCGGGTGATTGCCGTGCTCGGGCAGTTCGATGGCGTTTCCGCGGATTTCGTTGGCGGCAAGACAGAGATGGACCGGGTGACGGTCAGCCGGGCAGTCGCCAAACTACTGAAGAAGCGCTACATCAAACGGCGTTTCCAGATTTCTGATCGGCGGTGTTCCGTATTAAGTCTGGCGGCCGCTGGTAAACACGTCTACGCGGACGTCGTGCCGCTCGCGAAACAGTATGAAGACGCGCTTACGGTGGTTTTCGATCCTACGACGTTCGCGCAGTTCAATGCGGGCATTGACCGGCTTCAAGCGCAGCTTGCCGCGGTTGAGGGGGATCTCTTCTAGATTTGTCGCCTACCACGCGTCGATGGGGATTTTCAGATAGACCGTGCCGTTCTCCTCGGCCGCTGGCCACGCGCCGGCGCGGATGTTGACCTGGATCGCCGGAATTATCAGCAAAGGCATGTCCAGCGTTTTATCGCGAGTGCTGCGCATCGTCACAAACGCTTCTTCGGATATGCCGTCGTGCACGTGAATATTCGCGGCACGCTGTGCACCCACGGTCGTTTCGCACTGAGCATCGCGCCCGGCCGGTGGATAGTCGTGACAGACAAAGAGGCGTGTTTCCTCCGGCTGCGAAAGTAGCCGGCGTATCGAGCGGTACAAGGTTCGCGCATCACCACCCGGAAAATCACAGCGCGCGCTCCCGCAATCGGGCATGAACAGTGTGTCGCCGACGAACAGGCTGTCGTCGATGTGATAGGCGACACAGGCCGGAGTATGACCTGGTACTGCGTAGGTCCGCGCCGCTAATTCACCCACCTGAAATTCTTCGCCATCGGCGAACAAACGATCAAATTGAGATCCATCGACGGCTAACGCCGATTCGAGATTAAAAATTCGCTTGAAGGTCGCTTGTACCGTGCTGATATTCGCACCAATACCGATTTTCCCGGCCATCTTGCCTTTAAGAAGCACCGCGCCTGAGAGGTGATCGGCGTGCGCGTGGGTCTCCAGGATCCAATCGACCGTGAGGGACTCTTGGCCGACAAACGCGATTACCGCATCGCACGAGGTGGTGTGGGTTCGACCGGACCTGTGATCGTAGTCCAGCACCGGATCGATGATCGCCGCGCGCCTACTAACGCCATCGTAGACCACGTACGTGTAAGTGCCCGTGGTCTTATCGAAGAATGGACGAACCTGCGCGATCATATCGGCCTCCAGTGGCGGATTGCACACATTTACATTATATATAAAAATATAATATTAAAAGTGCTGATGTCCAAGGTGCATGATGGTCGCTGGTGCCACACTCGATGTCCGAAAAGTAAAACGAGCCGCGTCCGAGGCGGCGGGCGTGTTGCGACTACTCGCGAATGAAGACCGTCTCGCTATCCTTTGCCAGCTCATTCAGGGTGAAGCCTGTGTCAGTGAACTCGAAACGTTGCTCGAGATTAAGCAGCCCACGTTGTCCCAGCAATTGGGGGTTTTACGCAACGACGAAATCGTGGCCACTCGACGCGAAGGCAAGAATATCTATTATCAGATTGCCGACCGACGGGTGCTCGCGCTGCTGCAGCTAATGTACGAACTCTTCTGTGTGAATGGCAGAAAAGCCTCGTGATGACAATCAATTGGGAGGCCTTCACCCCGTGGTCGTCGCTCGGCGGCGGGGTCGTCATCGGGCTCGCGGTGGCGGCGCTACTGCTACTCAACGGCAAGATTGCCGGGATCAGCGGTGTGCTTGGCGGCTTGTTGCGCCCAAGGTCTGGTGATTTTTTATGGCGCGCCGCATTTGTGTTGGGGTTGGTCGCCGCGTCCTGGATCTATCGTTTAATCGGACCGTTACCAGCCCTCTACATCGAGTCGAATTATTTCATCCTGAGCGTGGCTGGCGTTCTCGTTGGTCTAGGCACGCGCTACGGATCAGGTTGCACCAGTGGGCATGGCGTGTGCGGACTATCGCGATTATCGATTCGATCATCGGTCGCAACCATGATCTTTATGACTACTGGATTCGCGACCGTTTATGTTGTTCGTCACCTGGTGTTGCGGTGATGCTAGCGCTTAGCGCCTTGTGCGTCGGCCTCATTTTCGGCCTCGGGTTGCTCCTGGGCGGCATGACGGATCCCGCAAAAGTGCTTGGCTTTCTTGATCTCGCTGGTGGCTGGGATCCGTCTCTCGCGTTAGTGATGGGCGGTGCGGTCAGCGTCGGCGTGTTGGCGTTTACTTTCGCCAAGAGGCGCACTCAGTCACTGCTGGGTGCACCGCTTCATTTACCAACCGCGCGTCAAGTTGATCGGCGCTTAGTGCTCGGCAGTATCGCTTTCGGCGTCGGCTGGGGGCTGGCGGGGTTCTGTCCAGGGCCGGCGCTCGTAGCGCTTGGTACTGGTGCGCCAAAGGCGGTGGTATTCGTGATTGCCATGCTCGTTGGTATGCGCTTGTTTGAAATCCTAGAGAGAGGACTTAAATAGGATTTGGGTCAACATAAATGGATCGAAAATCGCGGCGTTGCCGCTAACGTTTTTACGACTTGCCCGATCCCCAGTGACACCAACCACGTGCTGTTCGATGGAGTTAACCCCGTGATTGAGCATCATCTCCTAGCGTGAGCACCGAGGCTGTCGCGAATGGACGTCCCAGGCCCACGATACGGCCTTGGGCGTTGATTACTGGTGCGTCGGCTGGGCTAGGAGCTGAATTTGCGACGCAGTACGCCGCGCGCGGGTTCAATCTCGTCCTGGTTGCCCGTCGCCGCGAGCGCTTGGAAGCGCTGGCCCAGGCGCTCAATCACTACGGTGTGGCAGTCCTCGTTCAGCCGGCGGATCTTGCGGATTCGGCGACACCTGATCGATTGCATGCCGCCATGAAGGCACAAGGTATCGAGATCGACACCTTAGTGAATAACGCGGGCTACGGTGTACCGGGAAGCTTCATGAGCCAGGTGTGGCGGACCCACGTAGATTTTCAACAAGTCATGGTTAATTCAGTCATCGCGCTGTGCTTTCGTTTTATTCCCGAGATGCAGCAGCGCGCGCAGGGCACGATCATTAATGTCGCGTCGCTTGCCGGATTAATGCCAGCAAGTGCCGGGCATACGCTCTATGCACCCTCAAAGGCCTGGATGATCAAGTTTTCAGAGTGTTTAGGCCATGAGCTCAAACCGCGCGGGATCCGGGTTTTAGCGCTCTGCCCTGGATTTACCTACACCGAATTTCACGATCAGAATGGCATGCGCGCACTGGTGTCGCGGCTTCCAGGTTGGCTGTGGATGACTGCGCCTGAAGTGGTCACTGCGGGACTCGCGGCCTTAGACCACGGTGCGATGGTGTGCGTGCCGGGCTTGCTAAATCGGCTACTCGCGGTGGTTGTACGCGTCATCCCAGCGCGCCTTGCGCACGCGCTGAGCGCGCGTCGTGCCAGCGATATTCGGCGCACGGACTAGTTTCGAAATGTTTCCGTGTTAAACCTGCCATGACCGGTAGGATGTTCGGCGCGGTAAGCGTGTGGAGTGCGGTTTGCCTGTGGCTGATTTTCCGAGCGGTGCGTCCGAATTTCGATGGCTTGCTCTCGGATGGATACATCTATTTGCTGATGGCCGATGGCTTCGGTTTCTACGGAAGTGGATCCGAGAGTATCGCGCTTGAATTCCTTTTCTCGCACTACGCATTTCCGCCACTTTTCCCGCTATTCCTCGCCGCGACCGGGGCCGCGGTAAGTAGTCCTGCATGGACGTTCGCGCTCAATGCCGGGGTCTTGGCACTGCGATCGTGTTGTGCTCTTTTCTATATCAAACCCAAGGGCTCTCAAAATTCAACGCCCTGGCGTTAGCGACGATGCTCGCGATATTGCCCGGGACATGGCTGACGGCACTGGATGTGCAGAGCGAACCTCTATATTTGCTCTTGACGGTTAGTTGCCTGCTCGCGTTGACCCATCCGCGTTCAAGTCGCGCCTGGTTACTTGCTGGCGCATGTTGTGGCTTGGCATTGATTACACGCACCGTGGGCGTGTCGCTACTCGCGGTATTTTTGTTCAAATGGTGGCGCGACGGCCGCCATTCCGGATTCGCGCCGGTGGTCGCTGCGTTAGGTCCGGCGGTGAGTTGGATGGCGCTACGCGCGGTGTTTGGCTTCGCTGCGTCCTATACCGACGGCACTCACCAACTTTTAAGAGGCTCACTCGCTAAGATCGTGGCCGGGATCGAGATGAACACTTCCGCGTTAGCGGCTTACGGTGTTAGAAGCTTTGATCTCGCAGGACATCTGTACGCCCAGATCGTCCTTGCGGGGTTAGTTCTCTGCGCGATCTTCGAATGCGCGCGACGCGCTTGGCGCGGTGAAGCGGACGCGCTCTACGTGGTGCAACCACCGCGACGGTCGCGTTGTTCGCCTTGTTGAGCGCGCCAAGTACTGGACAGATGTTGCTCGAACGAACGAGCGCTGGCGCACAAGATCTTGCACGCACTCCGGCGCGGTACCACGCGCGTTCGATTAGCGAGGCGCAAATTTCGAGAGCGTATACAGACCGAGTATTTGCTCACGCACAACGAGGACGCGAGATAATTCCGCAAGATGCCTGCGTGAGTTCGACCCTCCTGGATTACGTCATGTTCTACGCGCGACGCCCGAGTCTCGATCTGAAACTGAGCCGGCATAACCTAAACACTCTCCATCGCCAACTTGCCGAATGTCCGTACGTCTTCATGGCAGCGATGAAGACGTATCCCCCGGACCGTACGCCGCCGTTGTATCCATTCACGTTACTGCGTCCGCAACTTGATGTGCTTGCAACCATGGTCGCCGATCCAACAGATCCAAAGTCGCAAACAATCGCGATGTGGGCCCGCTACCGCCCGGCTAAAAAGGCAGAAAATCCCGGATAAATGCATAAAAATATGCGGTGTCAAGGAGTACATTCCAATCGAGGTATGAGTCTGAAGGGTTGAAGTTGAGTCTGGGCTTAGGCGGCTGCTTTCGGTCGATTAGGAATAGATTTAAAAAGAATTTCCCGGGCCTTGTTAAGGTGCTCGGCAGCCGCATTGTCACTCATTGCAAA
>SHZM01000118.1 GCA_009692265.1 Gammaproteobacteria bacterium | reverse complement strand
TCGCCCAGCAAGGCGAGCAGATGCTGCCGATCCACTTTGCCGTTCGGGTTTTTGGGTAACTCAGACATCACGATGAGTTTGTTAGGAACCATGTAATCTGGCAGAAGGTTGGCGAGAGCCTTGAGCAAGTCCCTTTCCTCGGGCTGCCCAGAGCAAGCGACATAGGCGACAAGCTTACCATAAGCCGCATTAGTCCGGTGATAAATCACCGCCGCTTGTTCAACCTGGCGCAGCTTCATCAGGGCATGTTCAATTTCCTCCAGTTCAATGCGATAGCCCATGTGCTTGATCTGGTTGTCCTTGCGCCCGACAAAATGCAGCATGCCGTCGATTTTCTGTACCAAGTCGCCGGTCCGGTACATGCGCTTCATGAAGTGCTTGGAATCGTGCAAGGTGAAGAATGACGCAGCACTGCGCTCAAGGTCGTTGAAGTAGCCGGCGGCGACGTTGGGCCCGATCAGGCACAGCTCGCCAGTCTGCGCTTCCTGCTCCTGATCCTGCTCGTCCAGGATCAGGTAGTCGAAGTTCTGGTTCAGGTAGCCTAATGGGGGCAAACCGTCCAGGGCCTCGAAATCCCTGGCGCCCAAGCGGTAGGCGCTGCAGATGCAGGTGCATTCCGTCGGTCCGTACACATTGGTGAGCACCGCCTGCGCGGAAAACGTGTCGTAGAGTTTCTTCAGCTCGGGTTTGGGATAGCCCTCGCCGCCGAACACGATGTTTCGCAGCTCGGGCAAGCCCTTGGCCGTAAGCGCCTTCATCGCGTTCAGGTAGATCAGCAGAGACGGCACCGAAAACCACATGTTGCACCGCATTTTTGCCACATGCGCGACCAGTTCGTAAGGTTTGGCCACCAGGTCCCGGTGGATGGGGCTGAGCGACGCGCCTGAAAAAAGGGCGACATAGAAATCGAACACCGAGTTGTCGAAGTACATCGGGCTCAGGTTGGCAAAATTGGCCTGGCTTCCAATCTGGAACTGCTGCCGGCCCCAAGCGATGAAATGCAGCACGTTCTGGTGCGTGACCGCCACGCCTTTGGGAACACCGGTGGAGCCCGAGGTGAACATGACATAAGCGATGCAGGCGCCGTCGACCTCTTGCATCAGGCGTTGCTGCGCTTCCCGCTCAGGCTCCGAGACCGCCGGCAGCACCTGCGGTGTGAGTTCCACCGCCTCGCGCCCAGTGCCCAGCGCCAATTCCCGCATGTCCGCCGCGTACTTCGGATCGTCGTAAAACAACAGGGAGGCTCCGCTCACTTCAAGAATACGCGCATTCCTGGCAAGGGGGGAGGCAACGTCGATGTTGACATAGACAACGCCCAGCCGCAGCGCAGCGAGCATCAGAGCATACGACATCGCCTGCTTGTTGTGCCCAATGGCGATGACGTCGCCGCCTGCGAGGCCCTTGGCGCGCAATAGCGCCGCGAGGCTTTCAGCCCATGCCGAGAGATCGGCATAGCTTACATTGTGGTCATGATATCGCAGCGCTGGACGGTCGGAATGGCCGGCCACGATCTCGTCAAAATACTGTCCTAGGTTGTAGTGATAGTTTTTCATCGCGAAGGCCGCCTGACCGTGGTCATTTGCTGATGGTAAAAAATGGGTATTGCGGGCCGCGCGCCGCAAAACCGACGGACCGGCAAAGGTGTACCGATCCAGCGTTGTTCGCAAAGCAGTCCCATAGCGGCTGCAACGATTGTTCGAAACAATGTTGGACGAAAAGTACGACAGCCAATTTTCCGGCGCCCAGTTGTCGGAATTCGGGTAACGTGAGTACATCGATTTCGACGCAGTGATTGGCCATCGCTGCTGCGTAGCAAATGGCAGCGGGTCGTCCCTCATGCAGGGTCACCACCGCACCACCCCAGGCGATGAAGTCCCCTCGGTCGCGCCAAAATCTTTCGGTCACGCCGAAGGCTTGCTCCATTTCAGCGATGTTCCGCGCGTTGATGCCGGTCAGCGTCATCCCTTGCGCTAATGCTGGACCGGTAGCGCCCGCTTTGCATAGGCCGTCCGGGTCGATGATAAACCGTTGCCGGAACGACCGCATTCCATCCCATTCAGATGTCTCAAGGAAGTTGGGAAGTTGCGGTGTATACAAGCGCACCTTGGGCGCTGTGAAATCTTTTGCGAGCAAGTAGTGTTCTAGCTCAGCCTCAAAGGTATAACTCCGGGTGCCGAAAACTTGGGCAAAACCAAAGTGATGCTCAACATAAAACTGGCGCGGCTGTGCAGCGCTGTCCGCGTAGACTACCCCATCCTGCGCGCGGTCGAGCACCGCGCCGATTAGTGGGAAGAATGCATCCAAGATTCGGTACTGCTCCGATACTGAAGCATAGTCAATTTTCTTCAGCTCGATCATGTCAGATCGTTAGGCCGCCGTTCACATCCAGCACAACGCCATTGATGAAGTCATTGGTGATGACGGAGGCGACCGCCTGCGCGACTTCTTCCGCGTGGCCGAGCCGCCTAAGAGGGGTATTAGACTGGATGTGCTTAATGATGGATTCGTTTAGGGCACTGCGCGTCGAAGGCGTATCGATGAAACCGGGCGCTACGGCGTTGCAGCGGATGCCCATTCTTCCCAGTTCCTTGGACCAGGTTCGTGTCATGGCATTGACGCCGGCTTTTGCGGCCGAGTAGGCGGTTTGCCCTTCGTTGCCGCAGGCGCTGATCGAGCTGATGCTCACAACCACGCCCTTGGTGCGCAGCGTCACCATTTTCTCAACCACCGAAGAGGTCATGATGAACACGGAATCAAGGTTTGCCGTGATGGATCGTCGAAAGCGCTCGTAGTCGTGCATCATTCCCTTGGGATTCATGATGTTGACGAAGGGCTCGCTGAAAATCACGCCGGCATTGTTGACCAGGATGTCGATGCGGCCGTGGCGCTGAATAATTTCGTTGACCACGGTTTTGGCGTCGGCCCGGCTGGTGACATCCAGCACATAACCATCCATGGACGGCGGCAAGGCTGCGATGGCCTCCGCATCCAGGTCGACCACGGAGACCTTCGAGCCTTTCCCTGCCAGGTAGGTCGCAATGGCGAACCCTAAGCCCTTGGCGCCGCCGGTGACCAGCGCAACGCTTTGATCAAGCTCCAAGATCAACACCTTTAAGCGCCAAGGTTTCCACAATGGAGCTGACAGAGTTCATTCGAACGATATCGGGTATGTCGAGGACAAGGTCAAATTCGCGCTCAAGCGATACCACAAGATCCATCTGCTTCAACGAATCCCAGACGGCGACGTCGTCCTTGGTCAGGGTCAAAACAATTTGTTCCTGGCGCAAGCCGAATACTTCCGCCAGGAGAGAAGCCAAACGCTGATTCATATTAGACTCCATAAAACTTGACGTAGTCCTGGGATGAGAAGCGATGCTCTTCACCCGATCTTGCTAACTGGACGCTGGAGGCCTTGGTGTTTCGGGTGACCAGCGCGCCCGCGCCTATGAAACCGTATTCGCCGACGTTCACTTCATTGACGATGGTCGCATTGACCCCGATAAAGCAGTTCCGGCTCAAATGGGCATTGCCCGAGACGACGGCGCCGGACGCCACCCAGCAGTGTTCAGCCACCGTACAGTGATGGGCCAAGGTGACGTTGGCCCAGATCATGCTGTTCGCGCCGACGCGAACGTGAGGCTCTATCACCGCCGAAGGCAGGACGACACAGCCCTCGCCCAAGGCATGCTCGGTATAGACCTTCGCATCCGGATGGATGTAAGTCTCAATTTTATAGCCCATCTCCTTGAGCCGGTGAAACATCGACTCGCGGACGCGGTTGAGGTCGTTGTAGCCCATGGCCATCACGACGGCGCAGTCATGCGGTTTGAAGGTCTCCGCCAAGCGGCTCAAGGGAATCGACTCGGCGCCGTTCACGCGGCCGGCCTGCAGAAAATCGTCGTCTACTGTCGAGCCGATCACCTGGTACCGGCCATCACGGGCCAAGTAGGCATTGAGGATGTCGGCGGTGATGGCATTTCCCGCAAGAACGATTTTTTTCATGGTGCTTTCTCCAGCACGGCCGAGCCAAAGCCCGTCCTTCCGTACCCGTTACCGTTGTAGAGCATGTACATGTTCCTGGCATGTTCGAAAACATAGGGGTAGCAGATCATTTCGCTGTCCCAGCCGCTGGGGGACACGTCGATGCCCGACAGCGCATCATTGCGGTCCCAGGCCAGACCGTCCGATGAAGAAGCGAAGCCTATTCGATAGGTTTCGATGTCCTTGGTGGCCCGGTGCGCAAACCACATCAAGTAAGTGCCGTCCTTGTAGAAAACAGTCGGCCGGCCGAAAGCGTATTCGTACTCGTCGGCGAAGGGAATACACAGGCCCGGGTCGCATACCCAGTCGACGCCGTCGGAAGACTGTGCATGGTGTATGCCGTAGTGATGGTGCCATCCCTTGTCGGTCTTTTCCCATTTGACGCCGGAGTTGTACCAGGTGTGCCAAACGTCGTCCCTGATGTGGAATGCCGTGGCGGCCGCGAACAAGGGATTGTGCTTGTCGCGCCCCAGCACAGGGCCCAGGAATTCCTTGGTCAAGGTCAGGTTGACGGCGTCCAGCTTGGCTCTGCCGGTGTCGCAGATCCACAGGCCCTCGGGGAGATTTTGCCACCCGACGTAGTACAGGTACAACTGCTCCTTGTGCTTGATCAGGCAGACACTGATGACGCCGTCGCAGTCGAAGGTTCCGGGGTCGCCCGGCAGCAATGCGACCTTCGGCGATCCCATGAGGGAGATTTTCCCGTCGGAAACCGAGGCATACGACAGAAAGACATGCGACCTGCGGTTCGCGTCACGGCAGGTGAAGGCCACCACAAAGATATCGTCCTTGTAATGGATCGCGCAGGGGTGCGACCCGTGCGTGAAACCCGGCACGTTCGCCTCGAAAACCAGGCCTTGCTTTTTCCAGGTGAATGGCTTTTTTGAATTCAACCGATTCTTCATCTTCTTGCCCAGGTTTTCTTACGATTGCGATTTTGCCAAAAGCGATTCCAGGTACGCCACCCTGCTCACGCCCAGTTTTTCGGCGTCGGCATACACCTTGTCCCGCAGCGCGGGGTTGATGCCTTCGAGCTGGCCGGAAAAACGCGTGCGTATGCTGCCGCCGCGCC
>SHZM01000117.1 GCA_009692265.1 Gammaproteobacteria bacterium | reverse complement strand
TCACGCATCACGTGCATATCCTGGAAATGAATGGCGATCCGTATCGGCTTGCGACTAGCAAGAAACGACAGCAAAGAGCCAATCTAACCGATCAAACCTCATCGAGTGGAGTCTCTATGACCTAGCTATTCGGAGTCAGATAACGACGAGGCGGATGCCTCTTTTTAATCACCCGACTGGGACACTTTTAACCCGCTATTCGGTACAAATTTAAGACGCGATTGACAGGGCAGCGCGGACGAATATAAAAACTTCATCGAGAAGAACGCGGAAGCCCTGATCCGCTAGAAGTCCGGAGTGGAAATATCGAAGTCTAGAAAGGATGCCTACTAGGGGATTGGCGCAGGCATCGAAACGTTCAACCTAGAAACGGCAGATGAACGCCGCGTGCAGTGTGTTCCCTGGTGTGCAGGGCAAGGCGCAATGAGGAGGAATAGCGAGCACATCTTCCGAGTTGCTACGCCGCTATGCGCGCCGGAGGACGCGCTGCGCGCGGCGTAGCGCCTTCACCCATAAGGTGACGCAGTTTGAACGACAAAACCCTAATTGTTCATGAACTTACTTTCGATCATCAGCGGTCAACTGCCGTTTCTAGGGTGAGCGCCAGAGAGGCGCCCGGCTCGCCGCAAGTGGCGCTCGTTGCTCCGCTGGCCTCTCGCGTCCACATGACGTCAGCGCTAGAAATGAGGTAGCACCTCCTTCGAGAACAACGACCACGACTCGTCGGTCGCGGCGAACATCAGGTAATAGGTGACTCCGGTGTCCTCGATACGGCGCGCGATTTCGTCGCGGACCTCGGCCGGCGTACCGAGCAGTGCTACGGGCGAGCGCTGCGCCGCGGCGTAGTCCGGGAAGCCGAGGTTCTTCGCCATGTCGCGCAAGCTGCTGTCATGCTGGTTGCGCGACATGCCGAGCAGTAACAGGCCGCCGAGTTCCATCTCGCCTGGCTTGCGACCATTCGCTTTCATCAAGTCTCCCAGCGCGGCGATCTTCTTCTTCATCACCTCCATCGTGAACTTCACGGTCGCGACGGGATCGTTCGGAAAATCCTTGCCGTTCGAGGTCGGCGGAATGATGTTCAGCACCGTCGCGTGTTCCGCGGCGAGCTTGAGGATCGACGGCGCCGAACCGCCGAGCATGATGGGTGGGCCCGGCCGCTGCAGCGGCTTCGGGTTATTGCCGCCGTCCGTGATCGAGAAATACCTGCCCTTGTAGGTGGGCGTTTCCTGCGTCCACAGCGCCTTTAGGATCTGCAGCTGCTCCGCGAGTTGTTCGACGCGTTGCGGGGTCGCCGGGAACGGATAATCGTGCGCGACGTACTCGCTGACCTGCCAGCCTGCACCGAGGCCCAAGATGAGACGACCTTCGCTCGCGTGATCGAGCGTCGTGGCGCATTTCGCGAGCAGCGACGGCGAGCGAAACGAGGCCGCAACGACCGCCGGGGCGAGCTTCACGCGACGCGTCACCATCGCCATTGCGGTCAGCACTGTGAAGCATTCAAGCTGCGGCGTGCGGGCGCCGCCGAACGGCGAGTGGAAATGATCGTTGACGGAGATCGAGTAGTAGCCGTCGTCCTCGGCGCGACGTGCCGCTGTGATGGCTTCCCTGACGTCGTTCGGTAATAGAAACAGGCCAAATCTTGGCGGATGCATGGCGAAACCCCCTATGGTGCCGTAATTGGTAGTGCGCAGGTGGTGTCGCCTTCGGAACTGGCCACACACGTGCCGCCGGGCTTAGTGTCAACGATAACCCCGTTCCAGAGGAAGTCTCATACGCTTAATACGGGACCCACCTTTTTGGTTTTGCCGAAATCCTAAGTACTCGCCGTTTTGTAATTGATTTAAAAGAAATATTTCCTGAGTACCCCGGATTCGCCAGATTCGCGCTCGAGAAAACAGCCGGCCTGGCTGCCAGATCGCGGTCACCGAGGAAATGAACGGCCTCGTGGTTCGATTACCTCGAGGGCAGCGCTGAGAGTGACTGATCGGCCGTAAAACCCTGATCGCGTAAGTATTTGTAACGTTGCTGCACACGGATTAGCATCTGGTCTCGAATACCGTCTCGATTCCAGTTCATGGGGGTAACCCACTCTAAACCTACCGTAACCCGAGACTGTCGCAAACAACCCTGAGCTTGGGGAGAGGACTTTGAAAGCGTACAAGTATCAATACGAACCAAAGCAAGTCGATGAGATCATAATTCGAGCGTTCGCGTTCGAGTTTCCGGATGATCTCAATCCGATCTGGGTCCCTGATAATCCGGTTCGCTCGCATTTGTTCAACGGGCTATCGTTGACTATGCCGTACCTCGAACCCTATCTGATCAAGAGCACACAGAAGGCGATGGCGTTTATCAGCGAACCGCAATTATTAGCGGACATGCGCGGATTTAACGGACAAGAGGCGCGCCACTACCAATGCCACCGCCGCCTGAACGAATTACTGAAGAGCAACGGCTACCCTGAACTCGCTGGCGTTGAAAAGCGACTGGCTGCGTCTTTCGAGCGGCTATCAAACATGAGTTTGCGCACACAGCTCGCCTATAACGCGGGTTTTGAAAGTATGACCACCGGGTTTACGCATTGGCTCATCAATCGCCGGCTGGCGCTCTTTCGCGATGCCTCGCCGCATGTTGCGTCTTTCTGGCTGATGCACATGGTCGAAGAGACCGAACATAAGACGGTCGCTTTTGATGCCTATATGGCCTATTCGGGACAATATATCCCGCGTGCGATAGGAGTCTTTCACGGTTCCTTCCATTTGGTGGGATTTGGACTCATCGGGATGCTAACGGCGTTGAACAAAGACCGCGCTTTACGTAAGCCGCGAAATCTCATCGCGCTTGTGCGCGAAATTTCCTCGATGATTTTCAATGTTGGCCCGTATCTCCTGCGCGCGCTGCTACCGTGGCATAACCCACGCTGCGAAGATGATCCTAAGTGGATGCGGGATTGGATTGCGGGGCATGCCGCCCTATCCGCGGGCGAATTGCTGCCGTTGATCGACACGAAAAGCTCGGATATGCCGGTACCGTTCGCAAGTATTTAGCCTCGCCACGCGCCGCGCTGGTTAGCTCGGCTAATAATCAATAATCATGGGAGGAGGTGAAGATGGAACGCCTGCAACGGATCATGATCAGTAACGGCTTGCTGGTGGTGCTGGCGGCTATGCTGTCCGGCTTCATGTTGATGTTTTCACTGCTGGGGGGAATCGAGGTCTGGCCGGGGAAAATTATCGAGATTCCGATGTACGGCACGGTGCCTGGTTGGGTGAGGGCACACACCGGTGGGGCGTTGAATGGCGTGTTAGTCATTGTCGTTGCCTTGACCTTGCCCATCTTGCGCTTGAGCGACTTTATGCAGCGTTTCGTTGCCTATGGCTTCATCTACATCGCGTGGTCCTTTACGGTGTTTTATTGGCTGGGCAATGCCTCGAGCAATCGCGGACTCAGCATGGGGCCCAGTGCCCTGGGTCAACCGGATCTGATCGGGCTGATTGCTTTTTTGCCGGGCCTGCCAAGCGTTTTTCTAGTGATTTTTCTGTTGGCGGTCGCTGCGAAGAGCGTCCTACCGACGGGTAAAGATTAGACCAAACCCGAGTACTTCAGTCAGACGGGTCACACGATGAAAACGACATTTCAGTCGACGGAAATAAGGAATTATTCGTGTAAGTGACGCGGTGAATTCGCAAGCTTTGTCGACTCAGCAGCGACTAGGCCAGTTCGTAAGTCGACTTAACCCGTTCTGGTGGGTGGATGGTTGTTAGGAAAACGTGTTCCACCTTTCGATTATCAACCTCTACTGCATCGGCCGGATCTGTTTACACACTCTCCTCAAATACAATGGCTCACGAAGTTTGCGCAGCCCTGAACTGTGCCTCGCAATATTCTGCGAGGGCTTCCAGTTCGCTCGCGCAATCCCCCTCAAAGCACGAACCATGCATCACGGCAAGACGTGCGGGATTTAGCGCCTTCAGAGCGCGAATGGTGGACGCCGTCGCGGGCGTGAGTGCGGTTGCGTGAAACGCTTCTTCCGCGGCAATGGCAGCAGCCACAATGCTTTGGCCGCCGATCGCAGGTCCATCGCCGAATTGTGTAAAGAGGTCGCCAGTGAATAGTGTGTTAGTCGTTTCTTCGAAGATAAGTCCCGACTCCCATGCGTGCGGAACATGCGGTGTATCAATGTATCGCACCCGCTTCCCGCCTAGATCAATTACTTCCCCGTGTGCAACTGGGCGCGGTGGGCGATCCGCAAGATCGTTGAGCGATACCATGCATGCGATCCCGCCATGTACCACCTGCGCGAGCGGTGCCGCCGCCAACCATTGATTCATCGATCCGCATTCATCAGATTCCACGTGTCCGAATGAAATCCACCGTAGCTTCTTGAGCGGCATAATTTTGGCGGCAGCTTCAGAAATGATTGCGAAGAGGCCACGACCGCCACAGTGAAACAACAACGGTTCGTCCGCATCAATCAAATACTGATTGAAGGTAAAACCGTGCGGCGGAACGTCTACTATGAAGGTAGAAAGCCGATAAATCTTGTGGGCAATTTCATAAGTGCGTGTTTGCATATCACTTTTCCTCGTTCAATGTTTATCAACATAACAGACAAGGCTACGCGCGAGCAGGGGCTCGCTAAAATTCGGGCTGCCCTAACCGAGCAGAACAGGAATGCGTTCATGGCCGAACCAGGCACGGCTGTGCCGTAGCGAAATAAAGAAAGCGGTAGTGCTATCTGATTAATTGTGTTTTTTTGCTGCTTCAAGCGAGCCCATCCCGGCGGATCTCCGCGTAAACTCCTGCGCTACATGCGACTGAAAAGGCTCTCCGAATGAACCACGAAACTCACACCAGAAGCGAGATTGTCCCGGTTTCGTTTTTACGAACTCTTTGAGCTACGCATCAGCTCCGATCCACGAATCGTTCGGAATAGAACCATCACGATTCTGATAGTACAAATACTCCCAGGCATTGAATTTCATGAATACGTACGCGCTGCGCACGACACAGTACATTCCAATCGAGGTATGAGTCTGAAGGGTTGAAGTTGAGTCTGGGCTTAGGCGGCTGCTTTCGGTCGATTAGGAATAGATTTAAAAAGAATTTCCCGGGCCTTGTTAAGGTGCTCGGCAGCCGCATTGTCACTCATTGCAA
>SHZM01000116.1 GCA_009692265.1 Gammaproteobacteria bacterium | reverse complement strand
ATAATCGAAGACCTCACAGTAGCCTTGATCGAAAGACACCGGATCAGGTCTACTTTGCATCACTGCCAGTGGCCACGGCAGCTTAAACATCCGCGGAGAATCCACTTATAGATTCCGGCCCACTGTGCAGACGATTGGGGCCAGCTCTCAAACGAGCGGAGCCACTTCAGATTGCTTTGGTAACAAAGGTCCCGACGGATCGATTATTGGAACAAACGTGTCTCCGACGTGATCTGGATCTATTGGAACCCATGGAGAATTTAGCACTCTAAGATTCCGAGTGCTAATATTGCCTGTATCGAATTTTTGGAGTGCTGAACACGATGACCGCCATGTATCCGTTTTTAGTCCCGATTGGCTCGCTAGAGTCCTATATCGCCGCCGTCAATCGGGTTCCGATGTTAAGCGAGGCTGAAGAACGATCGTTCGCCGAGCGCTTTCAGAATAACAACGATCTCAATGCCGCCCGCCAGCTGGTACTGTCCCATTTGCGTTTTGTAGTGCGGGTCGCCCGTGGCTATCAGGGCTATGGTTTGCCGCATAGCGATTTAGTACAAGAGGGGAGCATCGGGTTGATGAAGGCGGTTAAGCGCTTCAATCCAACACTCGGAGTCCGCCTAGTCTCCTTCGCAGTACACTGGATCCGTGCTGAAATCCATGAATTCATCTTACGTAATTGGCGCATCGTGAAGGTCGCAACGACCAAGGCGCAGCGCAAGTTATTTTTCAATCTGCGTAGCGCCAAGCAGCGTCTAGGATGGATGAACGCACAGGAAATCGCTGCGGTGGCCAAAGATCTCGGGGTTGAGGCGAAAGATGTGCTGTTAATGGAAGAGCGCTTGAATGCGCATGATCTCGCTTTTGATCCAAGCACAGATGAGGGTGACGACGAATTTGCACCGGCAGCCTACCTCGAGGACATGCGGTTTGAACCAACTGTTCGGCTTTCTGCCATTGAAGCTGAAACTGAAGGTACCAGTCGACTTAAAGCAGCCTTAAGCAAACTTGATGCGCGTAGTCGCGATATTGTTGCCAGCCGTTGGCTTGTCGATCCTAAGCTTACGTTGCAAGAACTCGCGGGGAAATATCAGGTCTCAGCCGAGAGGATACGCCAACTAGAATCCAGTGCGATGACAGCGATGCGCAAGGTTTTGGGTCCAGACTTGCTCGAACACCTGCCGCGTTAAATTCGTTCAGGCGATCCGTTCGAACATTCGCGCGCGGATCGCTGACAGATAAATCAGAAGGAATAACGCAAAATAATATTCTTGCGGTTCACTCCAGCGGATTTCGAATGGGAGTACGTCCAGCCCTGCGATGGATTTGTAGCGCTGCGGGAGCCTGATCGCAATCGCGAGCACCGCCGTCGGCAGACACTCGTACGCTGGCCAAAACCAAGCCCACAGGTCGCCCGTTACGCGCGGTGCCGAGGAAAAGCGCCACCACAGCGGCACGATTATCCCGCCGATTAAAACCCACAACTCCAACAACAACCGCGGCTTTTGATCAAACCAGCTGCTCATGTTGTGCAGATTAGTTTCCTGTTGATCGTTCAAAGTCGCGATTTCAGCTGGGGTTTCCCACTGAAATAGTTGCTGACCCCATGACAGCTCTTCGCCACCAAGATAGAAACACGCGAGAGTCACGGCCAATAACCAACCTCGCAATAGAGTCGAGGGTAATTTTTGTCTATTTCGCAAAATCGAAAGACCGACCGCGAAAGCCCAAAATGCGATTATCGGAGAAGCGAGCTCCACCAACCCACGTTCACCTTCTATATAACGATCATAGAAGGTTGGCGAGGTCACCTTCACGGCAAAGACAATGATCACGAGAAGTGGGGGAAACCACAGCCATAGCCATTTCGGAAGCAGTAGGCGGGGCATGGCGAAGAGGGCTTAGAAGAATGCCGCTTTAGCCATCGGCCAATAGTGGTCTACGAACAACACAAAGAAAAGTGCGGTTAAGTAGCTAATTGAATATTTGAAAGTTGCATACGCAAGTTCATCGCTTGAATCGTACTGCATGCGGATCGCGTAATACAGAAAGCCCGCATTGAGGATTAGCGCACCCACGAGATAGATCTCGCCGCACATATAAGTCGCGTACGGCAACAATGTCGCTGCGACAAGCAGGAAAGTGTAAAACAACACGTGCAGACGCGTGAATTCAGTGCCATGAGTAATCGGTAACATCGGAATGTTTACCTTGGCATATTCGACACGACGATAGATCGCAAGTGCCCAAAAATGTGGTGGCGTCCATGCAAAAATGATCAAAAACAATAACAGCGCGTGCGGGTCCAAGCTGCCGGTTACCGCGGTCCAACCGAGCACGGGTGGAGCTGCACCGGCAGCACCTCCAATGACGATGTTCTGAGGCGTCGCGTGCTTTAAGTACATCGTGTAGATCACCGCGTAACCGATCAATGACAGAAAGGTTAGGACCGCGGTGACTGTATTGATAAACGCGACCAGTAGATACATCGATAGAAAGCCCAGCACTAACGCAAAGCTTAGTGCCTGCGTGGTGTTGAGCTCGCCTTGAGGTAATGGGCGATACTGTGTTCGCGCCATTAAAGCGTCGATTCGATGTTCAGCAACATGATTTATTGCGGCAGCCGAGGCAGCGGCTAGTGCGATTCCCACGGTACCAATGAGGAGCGTTTCAAGTGGCACTAAGCCCGGCGTTGATAACAGCATACCGATGATGGCGGTAAAAACGATCAGAGACACCACGCGTGGCTTGCATAGCGCCAGATAGTCACGCCATGTCGGGGTCAACGAATGCTGGGCGGAAGTTTCATTCATGCGGTTAGCTCTCACGCTTAGGCGGCAGTGCGTACCGGAGGAGAGTCACTGTGGCGATGAGCAACAACGCGGCAACACCGTTATGCATCACTGCTGCCAAGAGCGGAAGACCGCGTACAACATTGGTTATTCCAAGCCCGATTTGAAGCGCCAGCAGCGCCAGTATACACCACGCGATCAGACGGCCATCGGGCATCGCGGTGCGTAACGTATAAAGAATTAAACCTAAGAATGTTGCCGTTACGAGCACAGCCCAGTAGCGATGCGTTAGGTGGATCGCAGTTCGGGCAGGAGTTTCGAGAACGCCAAATTCATAGTTGATTTCGTTCCGCTGCCATAAGCTAAAGGCATCACTAAAATCAGTGTTGGGCCACCATTGTCCGTGACAAGTAGGAAAATCTGCACATGCAAGCGCGGCGTAATTCGCACTGGTCCATCCGCCAAGAAGTATTTGGACCAACAGTACAACCAACGCGAAAATTACCGTCCGCAGTAAAGTCGCATCGGGTCTGCCCCGTGACGCGCGTCGAACATTAAGTAGATTCCACCAGGCTAGTGCGAGGATGGAGATACCGCCGACCAAATGCGCAACGACGATCAGTGGTTTTAGTAATAGGGTCACCGTCCACATTCCGAGTAGGCCTTGGAAAATCACCAACGGGACCAGAAGAAGCGGAAGCAGCGGCGACTGTAATAGCTGGTGACGGTGCGTCGATGCGATAGCGGCGAGCATCAGAATTAGCAACCCTAAACTGGAAGCGAGATAACGATGGATCATCTCGCGCCAGGCTTTGCCGGTTTCGAGCGGCCGGACATCGAGAATTTGCGATTCCGAAATGTCGGCCGCCGTAGTGGGTACCAACAATCGGCCATAGCAACCCGGCCAGTCAGGGCACCCGAGGCCCGCGTCACTGAGACGTACATAAGCGCCTTTTGTAATCACGATGAACGCCATGATCGGGATCAAGTAAGACAAAAAGCGAAAGGCGGAGATCATTACTTAGTGAATTTCCGAAGCTCGTAGTAAGCGCTTCAGATCCTTCTGCAGATCTTGCGGTGGGGTGTTTACCGGATAGTACATCATCAATTGATGCCTCCAATCGACCAGCGCTAGCGCAGGTAGCGCGCGCGTGAGGGAGTCCGAAGCAAATGCCGCTGCCAGAGCTTCGGCTCCTGCAGGATCGAGATGTATGCGCGAAGCGTGTCGCCCTAGATTCTGCGCTCGTGAAGTAATCGCGTGTACGGAAACGCGTACGGCTCCTTGGCCTAGTAGTTCGCGTAATACCAGCATCGTGTTTAAGGTAGAAAGACAACGGTGCTCACAACTCCCAGGCTCGATAAGAACGATTGCCCAGTCGCCAGGCGCGAGCAGCGCCAATTTGTGCAGGCTCGGATGATCACCCAGGTTCGCGATGTCTATCGGTGGCGTAATCAATGTACCTCGATTCACCATGCCGTGGGATCGCCAATCGAAAACACCCATCACATACAAACGGGCAATCACAATGGGGCCGACAAACACAGCCACAATCACCAACAAGAGCATGCGGTTGCGTCTACGTCGCGAGGGTGTCGTTTGTTCAGTCATCGATCGGGCCAGTCGGGTGGTCGTATGCCAATTTATTTTTAGATACAAGCCTAGTAGGACCGCCGCCATTGCAAACCATTGCACCGCATAGGCTGTGTGCTTTCCAGCGCCACTTGTTGGCACCGACCAAGTCCGGTCATAACCGTTGGATACCCTGGGATCTAAATAGACAACGAACGAAGAAAGATCCCGGCCTACGATACGATTCAGTAACACGAATGAGATTCGTTGGATGCGGACGAGGTGAACACTGAGCTGCTCAACATTCTCGGCGTGGCTGAGTTTAATTCCGCTCCACGGCGCGGGCCCGGCATGGCCCGTGATTCCCCGATGGCCTTTAGGCACAGAGATCGAAGGGAGTAGCGCTCGATCATCGGTTGCTGGGATCCATCCACGTGCGACCAGCAGCGTCGTCCCACTATCGAGCTGAAATGAGGTAAAGACATCATAACCTACGCGGGCGGCGCGCATCCGATTATCCAACAGGATGTTCGGACCGAAAAAGCGGCCGCGTGCGCGAACCGCGCGCCAGTGAAACTTAACGCCGTCAGTCGCGGCGGCTGCATTCAAATCTAATTCTGGTTCTTGCGTTTGATGTTGATAACTCTCGAGAAGCTCGGTTTTCTCGGCTGCACGTCCGAGCTGCCATACACCCAGTCCGATTAAACACGGAAATATCGCAACCGTATGCCGGACGGATGGTAGCCGTGATGATCGTCGTGAACAGCTGCATCACCCATTCGCTGGTCCTCGTGCTTATTT
>SHZM01000115.1 GCA_009692265.1 Gammaproteobacteria bacterium | reverse complement strand
TTTAGTGCCTTGGTAATTTGCTTTGGGCCGTAACCGTGGGCGCATTCGCCGAGGATCTCTGCGGTTGCAAGCAATCCTGAGCGTTCTTTGAAAAGGTCGATGAGTGCCAGGGCTTTTAGGAGTTGCAAATGCAGCTCATCGCCACCAAGCCCCTCACAGCGCTCAATGGCTTCCACTGCTAACGACCAGCGATGGCCATCTGGGGATGCAAGAATTGAGGGCTCAAGATTGATCCGAAGATAGTCCCACAGCTTATCGGGTGTGTAGAGGGCGGCATCGCCAGCGTCACGCAGGAAATCCTGAAACCCGTAAGGCTCAGATGAGTTCAGGAACCCAAATAGACTGCGCTGATTTTGACCAAAGCGCCGGCGAGAAACGGGGCCTAATAGCGCGGCTACCAACGGGTGGAGTGGCCAGCAGCGCTCGAGCGTATGAGCTAAACCGCTCTTATCCCCTCTGTGATTAGCCGAGATGCATTCCGCGACTGCTTTTACAGCTGATGATGGCTTCTTAGGGTGGTGATCAGATTCGATTGCCCGCGCAAGTATCTCGAGCTGCTCCTCGCCCGCAGTGTTGACGACCAAATCGATAAAGCGACCTTGAATTTTAGCCCATTCATCGCGCTGTTCTCTTGCAAGACGATGAGCGTATTCCTCGAATGCCTGGTGAAGTATTCCCACCACGATCAGGCGATGATCGCTACGCGCTGCAAGTTCGGCTAATTGTTGGAAAATATAGATGTCGGCATTCTCGCCGGCTGCGCCCTCAAGGAACTTCCCCATTTCATCAATAAAGATAATTAAGCCGCCACGCGTACTACGGTTCTCTGCAGCGAGACCTGTGAGCACTTCCAAAACGCGGCTTTCGCTCCAGCCGTTGCGGCTGGGCTTTGGAGCTAAGCCTGCAGCCACTAAAGCTTCGCCAATCACAAGGGTAGGGGACTCGCGTCGGCCCACAACAGGAAGCACGCGCCAGCCTTTACTTAGAGGTGGCAGCAGCTTCCAAAGCTGATTTGCAGTTTGGCGGCCAATGATTTGCGCTGCGCTATTGCGGTTTTTCGTTTCACCGCTCAGCAGTGCGCTGAGTGCAACGACGAGGCTCGATTTTCCACTGCCGTAAGGGCCGGTCCACGTGAACGCCGCTTGCCCAGTTTCGGCAATGTGGCGTCCCATCGTGAGCAATATTTCGGCCGACGATCGCGGGCATATAAAGCCTTCCAGTGCCTGCGGATTGCGTAGATCTGAATCAATGCGGATGGCGCGCTGGAAGCGCCGCGCAATTCTGACGTGGTCACGTAAAGCCATTAGGCAGCCTTCCGACTCGGTCGCTGCGCGAAATCATTTTCTACAAATCGCAGGGCTTCATCCTCACTGAGCACTCGTTCACGAGTGATTTGCTTTAAGCCCGCGGTTTCTGACCATCGGAACTGACCCTTGGTTTGCGTTTCGAGCGAAGACAGTCGGTCAGCTAGATCTGCCTCATCCAAAAGAAACACGCGGCCCGGCGAGCCGGGCTCATGTGCAACCATCTCAAAAGATAGAGTCTGCGCTGCCCGGACGCTGTTCCAGAATGCATTTAGTGCATAAGCGAAAACGCCAGGTGTTAAGGTGGGTTTTGCCCCCCGCACAAACTGATAATCGTCGCGCTTGCCGATCAAACGAATGAGAGCAAGTTCAGCAAGCGGCGACTCCAGATTATCCTCGAGCGCACCCTGAGCGCCTGCTGGTTGTGAGACGTAAGTTCGAACGAAGCATTCGACATCGCGCCGTAACGTCATCTCAGCCGCTCTTTTCCAACCTTGATTGGCGGCAAGCTTAAGCAGGCTAGACACAAGATCGTCGCGCCGAAAAGTTTTTGCTGGGAAGTGGTTGAAAGCCCAATACCAAGTGGTTTTTGTAGTGTGACCGGCAATGTGCCAATGAGCCAACCAAAGCGTAGTTGGCATTTCCATATAAGGGTCCCGACCATCGGGCCCGAAAATTAGATTGCCCAAGGGTGTGGGCGTTAGCTGATCAGCATCTCTGGGATCGTCGGCAATGACGCCTGCGGCCGTGGCCCAATGGCGGATCGATGCCACCATGTTTTTTCCAACACCAAACTGCGCGATTGCGTCGTCAGCGAGAAAAACTGTTCGCTTGTTGTTTAACTTGTCAGCTGAAGCGGCGACTGCGTCGAAGGCTTTTTTCAGCCACCCGTACCGCAATGGAAAAGTTTCGTGACCGGAAAAGAGCGGCTTGTAGTCAGGTTGGTAAAGGAGCCCTCGCGCCATTTATTGTCAGCCGTGCAAAAGGAATCATCCGAATGGACAGTAGGGCCCGTTGAGATTTAGGGTCAACTCGGGCCTGGACGATTCCCCCAGACCCAAAAGAACAGACAGGGTACATACCGCAGAGCCAGGAAAAGTCAAACAACTATTTGATCCAGAATGAGAATTGGTAATAGCACCTACCTCGACTATCAGGCCTCCACGCCTGTAGATCCGCGTGTTATGGCCACTATGGAGCCGTTTTTCAGGGACAACGCGGCCAATCCGCATTCAGTCGACCATGCAGCGGGATGGGCAGCCCAGAGGGCAATTGACGGCTCAGCTTTGGCCATCGCCAAGCTGATTGGCGCCGATCCAGACGAGATCGTTTTTACCTCGGGCGCGACGGAAGCAAACAATCTGGCAATTTTAGGTTTGGCCGCTCGGGCCCCGAGTAACCGTCGCCGCATGCTTGTGAGTGCTATCGAGCACAAATGTGTTCTTGCATCTTCTCGCGCTGCAGCGAACCGCTATGGGCTTATACTTGAAATGATTCCGGCAACGTCGAACGGCGTCATCGATATCGAAGCGCTGCGGTCTCTATTGAACGATGACGTGCTGTGTGTCGCGGTTATGGCAGTAAATAACGAGATTGGGACAATTCAGCCGCTCAGTCAGATTGGTCAATTGTGCAAAGAGGCAGGAGCAATCTTTCATTGCGACGCTGTACAGGCGCCACTTGCAATGCAGCTTGACGTGCATGAGCTAGGAATCGGCAGCCTTAGTCTCTCTGCGCATAAAATCTACGGTCCGAAGGGAGTTGGAGCCGCCTTCCTTCGCCGTGATATTCAAGATCAAGTCGAGCCATTGATCTACGGCGGGGGGCAGCAGCGCAATCTCCGCTCCGGGACATTGCCAACTCCGCTGTGTGTGGGCTTTGGAACGGCGGTGTCCATTCTTGAAGAAATTGATGGGATCGCGGAACACGAGCGCGTTCGGACGTTGCGCGACCAATTTGAAGAACGCCTCTGTGGGTTAGGTAGCTTTGTTCAAGTCAACGGGGCTGGGACGGCACGTCATCCCGGCAATCTGAACATCCGATTTGAGGGGTACAGTGCCCAAGATATTCTTGCAGCGGTCCAGCCCAACTTGGCGGCTTCAACCGGTTCTGCCTGCACGTCAGGGATTTCAGAGCCTTCGCATGTTCTGCGCGCCATTGGCTTAACAGAGGCTCAAGCAGACGCTTCAATCCGTTTCAGCCTTGGACGATTTTCCGTTCCAGAGGACATCGATGTCGCCGTAAGTCTAATTCGCGATGCCCTTCCGCGAGTTGCGGCTGCGGCCTAAACAACATGCTCTGAAACAATCTGGGCTAGAACTTCATCGCCGAGCTAGATTAGCATATGCGTCGAATATCCAATTCAGCGTGACGCCCTCTCTAGGGCTCAATTAAAGCACCGTGGACGACATGCTTGATCGCCATTCAAGTGTCTTTGAGGACCTTCAGGGCGGTAAGCAAGTTCGAGATCATTCATATCTCCACGTCTCACTTCTGCTTGAGCAATCTCCCTCGATCCGTCGAATTGTTGACACCGCGCGCGAGCTCGCTCGGGCAGGTGAGGGCACTTTTAACGTTGTGCGGTTTTCGCGCCTTTCCCATGAAGTCGGATTGTTAAATTATCTCCGGTTTTTTGAAGACCCTTTTCCGGTTCTTGCCAGCTCGTGTGTTGTCGATCTTGCTAGCAAATCAGTCAGGCGAACCGATTTTTCTCAGAGGAAAAATCCAAATATTTTGCATCGCAAAGAACTTCTGCTGCCGCCTGCTCATCCAAAACGATCTCAGTATGCCAAGCTTACGGCTGAGCTCGAACGGCGCGGGATGTTTTCTGACCCGCAGCGGATCGGATTTCAAAAATTTTGGATGGGTCAGCTCGCCTCGCATGGATTAAAAATTCGCGGGCATTCTATTGTAGAGGCATCCTCCTCGAAGACAGCGATTAAAGAAAAGACAGACGAAGAAACGAACGAAACAGCAAGAAAGGACGAAGAGAGGAGAGAGGAGAAAAAGCGAGAGATTGAGCGGCATCGGACCGCCATCGTTCGTGATCGTCTTTCTGCACCAATGCAGGCTCTGGCGCGGCATGGGCTTCTAGTTTCCGACCGAACCGTTCTCGATTATGGATGTGGTCAAGGTGATGACGTGCGGGCCCTCCAGGCTGTGGGAATTTCGGTAACCGGATGGGACCCACATTACGCCAAGGACGTGCCGCTCGCGCCCGCAGATGTCGTCAACGTTGGCTTTGTTCTTAATGTCATCGAAGAGCCGCGCGAGCGAATACAAGCTGTACGTCGAGCTTTCGAGCTTACTCGGCAATGTTTGTCAGTAGCTGTAATGGTCGTTGGGAAGGGTGACACAAGTGGTCAGCGACCATATCGCGACGGATTTATAAGTGAGCGCGCTACTTTTCAAAAATATTTTCGGCAAGAAGAATTAAAGGAATTTTTAGATCGGTCGCTGGGTACAGAGGCGATCGCAGTTGGTCCAGGTATTTTCTTTGTTTTTAAGGATAAAATATTAGAGCAACGGTTTTTGCTAGATCGTCAGCGAAGAATTCGAGTTCCTCTTCCACCTGAGCTGAGACCTCCACTCGATCGGCCCACTCTTGCTGATCGGCGCATGGAGACACTGCGCCCACTTCTAGAGCGCCTGTGGCAGCAAATGCTTGCTATGGGGCGCCCGTTGGTCGAGGAAGAGGTTAGTCCTGACCTGCTGTCAGAAATCCAAGGGCAGATGGGATCGCTGCGGCGTGCGGAGCGTTTGGGGCGCTCGCTGTTTAATGAGCAAGAACTCATCGGCGCAGGAAAATCGCGGCGAGAGGACTTATTGGTTTATTTCGGCTTGAACTTGTTCAATGGCCGTACGCGATATTCAACGCTCGCTCCTGAACTGCAGCGCGACATAAAAATCTTCTTTGGAAATGGAACGAGC
>SHZM01000043.1 GCA_009692265.1 Gammaproteobacteria bacterium | reverse complement strand
CCTGCAACTGGGCCGGCGTCACTAATTGTTTGTCGTTCATATCGATCACCATGCCTCGCATCATGACCGAACCCAGCTACCCCTTCAGACTCATACTCCGTTGGATTCACGCCCTTTGTTCAGACTCATACCCCATTGGACAAGGCTATTCATGTCAGCGCCGCTGGTGACCCTGTAAAAGGGCGCCAAGCAGCGGAGACCTGTATGGGGTGCCACGCGATCGAAGGTTATTTCAATGTCTATCCGTCCTATCACGTCCCGCGGATAGGCGGCCAGCAAGCGGGTTATATTGAGTCCGCGCTCAAGGCCTACCGTGACGGTAGTCGCAAGCACGGCACGATGCACGCGAATGCCGCAAATCTGACTGACGAAGTTATTGCAGACATCGCCGCCTTCGTCGCCGGACAAGGCAAGTAAGCGGCCAAGTCGGCCAACGCCCACGAATTCGGAGACTCTGCATGATCCCACTGCGCCCATTTTTCTTCGTTTGCGGCTTGATAACCGTTGCTCCGGCCTGGGCCAACGATGAAGCCGCCGCTGAGGGTCTACCCTTCGCAGACAAGCTCAACGCGTGTGCCGCTTGCCACGGCGAAAACGGCGCGAAGCCGATCCTTCCTGAGTATCCGGTCCTAGCGGGACAGCACGCGAACTACCTGGCAAATGCGCTTGGCGATTACCGGAATGGTCGCCGCTCTAATCCGATCATGGCCGCGCAAGTCCAAGCCTTACAACTCAGTGATGGTGATATCAACCAATTAGCCGAGTTCTTCAGCAAGCAGACTAGTGGGCTGACGATTCTCGACAAAAAGTAAAGCCGCGCCGAAGCGACTTTAGAGCGCCTCTAATTTTTAAATAGTCGATTCAACGCAAGAAACTCCCGCGCGATCCGCGTCTTCGGATGACGGGCCGTCAATTCTCCCAGGGCGTCCCGATCGCCCTGCCATGCCAACGCCACCAGCAACGGTCGTGCGTCAGCGCCGCTTCGATGAAGCTCCAGAGTGTGCTGATCTTCGGCGCGTAGCGCCCCGGTGAGCAGCAGCCATGCCAGCGCTTCGTTTTGCTCTTCGCTGGCCGCAGCGACGATGCCCCTCCAGCGCTGACGAGCAGCAAGCGAGTCACCCGCTCGCCAGTCGAGATACCCCAAGATTCGATTACTCGTCGGTGACAGTTTTGCGCTCGCGGCGCAGGCTGTGCGCCAACTTTCTCGAAGCACGGGTGAAAGGAGATCGCGCGGTCCGTATAACCAGGCGTTGAAGCGTGCGACACATACGAGCGCCAGGACACTTGTACGGCGAGGCGCTCGCGCTAAAGCGCGTTCGGCCCAAACTTCGGCGGCGTCGAATTCGTTCAAACGACTGTGCGCGCGCGCCAGTGCCAGTTCGTCTTGAATATAGGTCTGCGTGCGCAATGTAGGGTTCACGGGTAACAGACTAACTGCGGTGAACAGCACCGCGATAAAGATGCCTCGCCATCGAGCAACCGTGGATCTGGCGCTCACCAGCGCGCCGCCACCGGCCAGCGCCAACAGCGGGACGAGCGGAGCACGGAAACGATCGCTGACAAAGTACAACAACGTACCCGCTGCATACGCGATAACCAAAACGGCTAGCGCGCGGCAAGCAGGACGCTGCCAATGGGTCACCATACCCGCGATCCCAAAGGCTAAAAGAACCGACCAACCGAGTGGATTTAGCCGTAACAAAGGCGAACGTAAGCGGTGAAATTCGTAGGTTTTGTTGTTGTATTGCTCAATGTTGTTCAGCAGGAAAAAAGCTTTGCTACTCACCAGCTCCAACCACCGTAGGGGATCCTCGGCAATTGCCTGGAAGGTGCGTGCCTGCCAGTAGGCAGACATTGCGCGGGGGGCGGTCGAGGCACCAGGCTGAGCTTGTCGATACAGCATTTCGGATTCCACACGCGCGGTATTCGCCGTGGGGTCTACAATATGCACTGGAAGGCGTTGCTCGAAGTAACGACCGTTTGCGTCTGGACCGTTCGCTGCCCAGAAATTGTAGGCGCCCTGCCACGGTAGCAGATTAAATTCGCGCCCAATGGAGTAATTCACTGCTCCGAATATTAGTAGACACCCAAGCCCAGACAGTAGCCCCGCGCAACCGCGCCAGGCGCCTCCTACATGCGGGATTGCAATGAAGGCGGAAATAACCGGTAACGCCAGTAGCAGCGGTAATAACTGAGGCCTTAACAGCACGCCGATCCCAAGCCCGACACCGGCAACCCACCATCGCCAGTAGATCTTCGATTGCTGATCAATCGCCACCAGGACTAAATTGACGCTGGCAAGCATCACGGTGATTGCACACGTGATATCGAGCGCATCCCCGCAGAAGTGCAGTAACACTGGATTAAATCCAATCAAGCCGGCACTGAGGTATTGCGCCTCGCGACGTTGCCATAGGCGGGAGGCGATCCGCCAGGCGAAGAATGCACTGATTAGATGGCAGACCCCGTTGAACAAACGCGCCAGGAACGGTAATCCTAGCGGGTCGCTGCCGAATAACAGCGGAATCGAGAGTAAGGCTGGATAGAGCGGCGCGCGATAGAACGGTTCCGCCGGAAGTTGACCCATCGCGATCTGTTCGGCCAGGGCGAGGATTTCCCGTTCATCGAGTACCGGGGCTCGCCCTAGCGGCGTGCCGCTGTACCACGTTAAATAGCCGAAAGAATAAATCAACACTAGAAGACTGAAACCAAGCACGAGCACAGTTTGCGGGCGCATCAGGGGCTGGGTGCCTTAATGAGATCCACCAGCCCGGGCATTGACGTACCGCCGAAAGCGCGATGACGACGCGTTTCTGCTCGCCGGTCATGGCCTAAAGCGACTACGGAGGGTTTAAATGCAATCTGGAGCGCGCTGCGGGTGGTGGAACATTCGCGCAGTTTGCGCATGCCAAGCGTCTCCCGTGCGGGCTTCGAGTGTGTGTACCAACGTTGCTGCTCGAGTATTCGCAGCGTCAGACATAGCAGTGTTTACTCAGCCTGATGCGCTGTATTCTAACCCTCCCGGCGGCTGAGGATGTCGGGAAGCGCAAGTTACGTCACAAAAGCGGACAGGTAAATCGGCGAAATTAGGGCAAGCCCCTATACTTTTAGGGAAGTATCCCGACACCCTGCGGAAGCCGAATCGGAAGTACTTAATCATGGAACTCAGCGGCGACGCGGCAGAGTAAGAATTGACCTGATCAATGCTAAATGTCACGCAACTTCTGGCTGACGAAGTCGAATGTCGACTAAGCGCGAATTTCGCCGTTTCCTTTGGCGGTCGCGACTCGGATTATCTGACTCTCGCCGTGCGCGCGGCGCGCGACGCCTTAGCGCAAATTGCCACCAGTGATGCGCTCTATCATAACTGTGAGCACACCGCGCACGTGGGTTTGGTAGGCCTGCAAATTCTCCTTGGCAAGCAAATCCTGCATGGAAATGTGAGTCGCGAGAATTGGTTAAATGTGGTTGTGGCGCTCATGTGCCACGATATCGGCTATGCCCCTTGCGCGTGTTCAAATGATGTGGCCGAACGAATTGCCACTGGCGTGAATAACGTAACTGTGCGACGCACACACGGATGTAGCGATGCGGCATTAATGCCGATACATGTCGATCGGGGTAAGCGCTACGTCGCCGAAAGCTTTAGTAGCGACACCGCGACGATTGATATTTCGTTTGTCCAAGCCTGTATCGAGCGCACCCGCTTCCCGGTGCCAAGCGACCCGCTATATCGAGAAGTCACGGATTATCCAGGCTTGGTTCGGGCTGCCGACCTTCTCGGCCAGCTCAGCGACCCACGCTATCTGCACAAACTCTCCGCAGTATTCTATGAATTCGAAGAAATTGGTTTCAATGCGACTACTGGCTATCGAAAGCCAGGGGACCTGCGTGACGCCTACCCTAATTTTTTCGAAAAAAACGTTACTCCCTACATCGGTCCCGCAAGTCACTTCTTGGAGCAAACAAAAGAAGGCCGCGAAATACTTTCCAGTCTTTATCACAACGTCGAACTCGCGCGCGAACCGTTCGCGGCTACCCTGGCCCGGGCGTAACTAGCATTGAACCTGGCAGCGCTGCTTGTCCACCTGTCCCGGATAAAGTTGCTCATCGCTTGCATACTTGCTTCCAGCACTGTGGTGGGAGAGACTCAAGATGATTTCAACCTCAGCGAAGTAGTCAGCGGCGTCTTTGTGCATCACGGGCGTCACGCGGGGTTGGAGCACGCAGACCGCGCCGATAGTGCGAACATTGGCTTTATCATCGGCAATGGCTGTGTTGCGGTGATTGATAGTGGTGGTAGCGTGGACATTGGCGTCAAATTGCTCACCGCAATTCGCGAGCGCACCAAGGTTCGTATCTGCTATGTGATTAACACGCACGCGCATTTTGATCACATCCTGGGCAACGCCGCCTTCCTCTCCGAACAACCAAAATTTATTGGGCACGTGAATCTGGCGACGGCGATTAATAACAGCCGCGACTATTTCGCGAAGAATTTTTCAGCGGAATTAGGCGACAGGGGCGGAGCCGGCGTAATCGGTCCCGATACCTTGGTCGAGGCTGAGCTTGTTCTTGATCTCGGCGGTCGCGAATTGCGCCTGGCGGCACAGCCGATGGCGCACACTGATTCCGACTTGACGGTCGTGGATCTTCAGACTAATACGCTCTGGAGTGGCGATTTAGTATTTATGGAACGTCTGCCGGTCTTAGATGGCAATCTTCGCGGATGGCTCGCCTGGATGACCACCAGCGCGGCCAGGTCTTACGATCGCGTAATCCCAGGGCACGGACCGACCACCGCGCCATGGCCGGCGGCACTCTTGGCACAACAAGCATATTTGACTAGCTTGGTCGCCACGGTAAAAAGCGCATTGGCGGCTGGCGAATTTCTAGAAGATGTCACTGCCTCTGGCGAAAACGCGTTACTTCCTGGCTGGGAAATTCCGACCGCGCACACGCGAAATTTAAGCCGGGCGTATCGTGAATACGAGTGGGAATGAATGGCGGAAACAAGTTCTAAACCTAGGTTAAAACCGTGCGCCTTGAGTTTCACATAAAAATTTCATTAAAGGCGTTGCCGCCGCATACGTGGTCGCGACGAAGTCGACCAGATCGGCGTGGTATAACGCGCCTTCGTCAAAGGCTCGAAGGACAATGAAATCCCGGCGTTTAAGATCCTCGGACCACGGACAGGTCGGCGGCACTGCGATATCCGACGGTAAGCGCTTCAGTAATTCGCCATAGAATTCAAAGTACTCAGCACGCGCGACCGCGCGCCGCACCTTCCCCCAAGCCGCGGTCCGCTCGACGATCGCCGTGCGGATCTTGGTTAACGAGGGTCGTTCCGGCCGCCACATCCCGCAGCCAATAAAGCACTCATCGATCCCGATGTGAAGATAGTATCCCGGTGCATGGACGTCCTGGTTGGCGTCGTGTCGAAAATGAATTCCGATATTGGTTTTATACGGACGCTTATCGTGGGCAAAGCGCGTGTCTCGATATATCCGAAACAACGATCCACCGACGCGCTTTGGGATGCACAGAAAATGCGGCGAAATCTTCCCCAATGGGACCGCCATGGCTTCGATGAAATCCAAGGCAGGCGTGATCACCGCCGTCTCGAAAGCGTCCTTATGTTGGTGGAACCACTCGCGATTATTGTTTTGGGCCAGACGGTTTAGAAATTCGAGTGTGGTATTCGAGAAGAGCGGCGGTCGTTTAGCGGTAGTAGATTTTTTCATGGTATTAGAGCGCGATCCCCAGGGTGACGATCCGGTAGCTGATAGCTTGCCGCGCAGCGCTGGAACGCGACAAGCTCGGTCGCGATCCACGTGGCATCATGCCCCAGCTCACTTGCCAATAACGCCGCAACCTTGGGTGCTGCCGCTGAAGCGGCTGCGGCGTTCAAGAACAAACAGCGGGTACGGCGGGCGAGAATATCTTCGACATGGCGCGCCATTTCGAAGCGAATCGCGCGCACTGCGTCGCCCTGATGGTACGACAATCCGTCCACTAAGGGAGTTGTCTCAGGAAGGCTCGCCGATTCCTGCGGCTGCTGCATTAAGTTGTTCGAGTGCAGCTCGATCCGTGACGGAAGTAGCTCGGTCGCTGTAGTAGAACACGAAGCTTGCAAGGGGTGCTGCGCCAGCGCGTAGTCGACACAGGCGGCGGCCATGCGTCGAAATGTCGTCCATTTGCCGCCGGTAATCGAAATCAAACCCGCGGGAGAGGTAGTTAACTGATACTCCCGCGAGACGCGCGCCGTGGCGGTGGTAGTTCCTCCCGCCAATGGCCGTACCCCTGCGAAACAAGCCCGCACATCGTTGATCTTTGGTGCGTGCTCGAAGTAGCGCGAAGCCATTTCCAAAATGAAGTCTACTTCGTTGGCGGACGCGCACACGGGGAGCGACGCTCCGGCTGTTCCGTCGATCAACACATCCGTGGTCCCCAGCAGCACATGATCGTGCCAAGGGATCGCGAACATCACCCGGCCGTCCGGCGTACGCGGCATCAACAGCGCGGACTCGCAGGGCCAAAACTCGCGACTCACCACGACATGACTGCCGCGGCTTAACGTGATCTCGGGTGCGCCAGCCCCGTCATCGAGTCTCGCGGTAGCCGCGGTTGAAGGGCCGGTCGCATTAATAACGATGCGAGCTTCGATTTCACAGGTTTTAGCTGTTTCGTGATCGTGTATGACGAGCGAGCCGAGTCGACCGTCGCGACGTTTGCCAAAGCCAACAACCTCCGCGTAATTGACCACCACGGCGCGATGCGCCACGGCTCGCGTGAGTACGGACAACAGTAAACGGCTATCGTCAAACTGTGCATCGGAATACGCCATGCCACCCGTAAAGCGCGGTTGCAGATTCGGCGTGTGCGCGCGGAATTCTTCGCGTGATAGCCGACGCGACGGCTGCGGTGAACTTGCGAGCAAGTCGTAGACGGTCAGCCCGGTGTGATATTTCAACCGATCAAACCAGCCTTCGAAAGGGACCATGAAGCGCAACGGCCGCACGTGCGCGGTGGCGTTGGCGAGTAAGAGTCGGCGTTCCTGCAGAGACTCACGGACTAGGCCTAGTTGGCCCTGCGCAAGATAGCGCACCCCACCGTGGATTAGCTTCGTGCTTTTGCTCGAAGTGCCCTGACCGAAGTCGCCGCGTTCCACCAGCAGGGTCGAAAGCCCGCGTGAGGCAGCGTCCCATGCGATCCCCGCGCCGGTCGCGCCCCCGCCAATGATCGCCACATCGAACTCGCGTTGGGCCGCGATCCCGGCGAACAGCGCGTCTCGGTTCATTGCCTACGCAGTCCAATGCCGCGCGCGTGAGACGGCGGCTTGCCAGCGCTCCTGCAGTGTCACCCTCGCCACATTAGCGGGATGTGGCGCGTAGACGCGTGAGGGCTGATTCAACGCGGCGAGGGCCATGAAATCGGGCCACACCCCAGCGCCAATCCCGGCCAGGCTGGCGGCGCCACGCGCCGTGGTTTCGAGATCCGCCGGGACCTCGAGGGGGCAGCCCAGGAGATCCGACTGGAGCTGCATCAGCAATGAATTTGCCGCGGCCCCGCCGTCTACCTTCAGACTGATTAAGCGCTCGTTGCTATCACCTTCCATGGCATTGAGCACGGCGGTCACCTGCAGCGCGATCGCTTCGAGTGCCGCCCGCGCAATGTGGGCGCGGGTGGTGCCGCGGGTGAGCCCGATCAACAGGCCGCGTGCGTGCGGATCCCAATAGGGCGCTCCGAGCCCGGTAAACGCGGGCACCAGCACGACACCCCCGTTGTCGGGTACCGAGCGGGCGAGTGTCTCGATTTCAGCGGCAGACTCGATGATCCCGAGACCATCGCGCAACCACTGCACGATCGCCCCGCCCATGAACACACTGCCTTCCAGCGCATAGCTGCGAACGCCAAGGTGCGACCACGCCACGGTTGATAGGAGGCGGGCTTTCGAGTGCGGTATGGTTTGCCCGGATTGTCGCAGTACGAAGCACCCGGTGCCGAAGGTGCATTTCGCATCACCAGCGTTAAAGCAGGTTTGTCCAAAAAGCGCGGCTTGTTGATCACCAGCCACCCCAGTGAGCCGGGCGCGAAATTCGAGGCCGCCGTCGATCTCGGCGAGTTCTCCGCTCGAATCGGTAATCTCGGGGAGAATTTCACGCGGGATGTCCCACAACGCTAACAGCTCATCGTCCCAGTCCCCGGTCGTGAGGTTGTAGAGCATGGTTCGCGAGGCGTTGCTCGCATCGGTTAAATGGCAGCGACCACGCGTCAGATTCCATATCAACCAGCTATCGATCGTGCCCACTGCGAGTTCGCCACGGGCGGCCCGCACCCGGGCACCGGGACATTGCTCAAGCAGCCAGTGGATCTTGCTCGCACAAAAATAGGGATCGATCAGCAGCCCGGTTTTGGCTTGAATTAACGACTCGACACCCGCCGCCCGGCGTGCTTCGCAGGCGTCAGCGGTGCGTCGATCCTGCCAGACCAGGGCGCGATGCAAGGGGGTGCCGCCGGCGCGCTCCCACAACACCGTGGTCTCGCGTTGATTGCTAATACCCACTGCGATGATCGCATCGGGGGGTAGTTGCGCCCGCGCGACGGCCTCGTTCGCGACCGCGCATTGGCTGCGCCAAATTTCGAGCGGGTCGTGTTCCACCCAGCCAGGGTTGGGGAAAAACTGTTCCAAAGGGCGTTGCGCGCTACCGCAGACACTCAGCTGCTCGTCATAAACCAACGCACGAGAACTGGTAGTGCCTTGATCAAGCGCGAGCAGGTAACGCATCGCAAAAGTATAACTGCTGCGAAACCGAACGCATCAGATTTGGGCTAATTAACTTAGGCGATGGGCGCGCAAAGCGCGATCAATAAACTGGCTGGGCGAAGTGGGGGGGGGGACGCTTGTCGAGGTTCTCGGCAAGTGCCACGGAGAAGTGCACTCACCTGCCTTTAAGGGATGGAGGCGCCAAGCCTGGAAGTGATTTCAGGTGCCTACCGCTGACAAATCTTACAACTCCCTAGTACTGCCTGACCTTAACGCCCAGGGATTCCTGGGCATCTTTTTTCTCCGCCACCTTGTCGTTGTCCGCCGACGTCGTGCTCCATCGGGCGGTGACTACGTTAGCGTTCGTTACCGACAAGACCTACCGCTACTGCAATGTTCCCAATGCGAAATTAGGGCACACCTCCCACTCTTGGGATCACGCCTGTGATTCACTAGCCGTTTTCAAGCAGGGCGTCACGCGGTCGCTAACTAGTGGCCCGGAACTTGATACAGGTTTTGAACAAAAAAGTGCCCAGGTACCGGTAGTTATGAATCAAGTAGTAATCAACAACGATGAAATAGACACTCCGCCGCCATCGCCGTGGGCAGCTGACCTGGCTGAAATGGGTCTCAGGATCGGCGCATCTGCGCTTGCCGCGCTCTGGGCTTACAGCCAAGGCCTGGCAACGGTCGGACTCTGGGCAGGTCCTTTGATTGCAAGTTACGTGATATTTCATCTTTTGCGCGATAAGGCGATACCCAGCCTTGAATTGACCCGGCAACTCACCCTTACTGCGCTGTGGGTGGTTGCCATCATAATGAGCGCGCCCGCTACTCCGGTCGTCGCGGTGGCCGCGTGCGCCTGGAGCACCTTATGCGCGCGCCAACGCGCATTGCGGACGGGCACTGCCCTCGCGAATGCACGCTCGGCGCGGGCGAAAGCCGAGACGGCTTTTTTACGAGCCGCCGAAGAAATCCGACGTCTGCGAATTGATATCAAAACCACTGCAGATTTACGAAATCAACTCACGAGCGCGCTTGGCGAATCGAATTCCGAGTTGAATTTAGTCCGCAGTAAGGCCGACGCACTCGCGACGACCTTACAACAGGTCATGCCGTTCGAGCCTGAGAGCGGTCTGCTCAATCCGGAAAAATTCGACACTGTTTTGCAGCGTGAATGGTTGCGGATGCAGCGGCAAGAATTGCCGATGACCATGGTGTTGATGAAGCTGGATAACTTCGAGCAGTTCGAAACCGCGCACGGGCGTGTATTGTACGAATCAATAGTACAGCGCGTAGCCGAGCTTCTGCGCAAGGCGGGTACCCGACCAGGCGATATCGCCGCTCGTTTAAGCGTGGATTTATTTGCGCTCCTTTTTCCCGAAACTGAAGAACGCCACGCGCTGTTACTCGCCGAGGAAGTTCGTGTACGGTTGGACCAATTGCACATCCGAAATCGACTCGCCCCGCAAAATGTCCTATCCGCGAGCTTAGGAGTCGCAACGATAGTACCGCACACCGAGGCCGCGCCCGAGACGCTACGGGAACGCGCGGAAGCTGCGCTGTATGAGGCAAGCTTCCAGGGTGGAAATCGCTGTGTGCGTAATAGGATCGCCGGTTTCGCCCGAATGGAGCGGTGGAATAGCGAGCAATATGGGCAAGTCACCTTGGCGAGCCTCAGTCACAAACTGGCGATTTCGGGTTATGCGGGGAAGCCGCGCAAGCTTGAACCAAACACCCCGCGCGAACGGCGAGTCAGTATCGATTCCGTCGAAGCGGTGGTTGCCGGTATGTTAAAAGTAACCCTGGATGGTGAAGTGCGGACACTGCACCCCGGCGATTGTCTGTATCTGCCGAAAGGGGTAACGGCGAAGGAAGAAGTGATCGGCACCCGGCCTGTGGTGTGCATTGAAGCCGTCAAAGCGTAACCAATGCTTAATTCGGTAAATTTGATTTTGCGGCTTTAATATTCCTGCGTAACAACGCTGTTCCAGCGCTTGGCGCACCACTACACTGCGCGCCCATGCTTGTCTTTCGTGATGTCAGCCTGCTCCGCGGTGGGCAGATCCTATTCTCGAGCGTTACCTTCACTGTTCATGCGGGTCAGAAGGTCGGCCTCACGGGCGCTAATGGCGCTGGTAAGTCGAGCCTCTTCGCGCTCGTGCGGGGCGAACTGGCACTGGAGGCTGGTGATATCCAGTTGCCCGCCGCGCTCACCCTCGCGCATGTCGCACAGGAAACGCCACCCGACCCGCGTCCCGCGCTTGAGTATGTGCTCGACGGCGATCACGAGCTGCGCGCGTTGGAGGCTGCGATTACGCGCGAGGAAACTTCCGGCGGCACTCACCTGGGTGAGCTGCACGTGCGAATGGCGACCATTGACGGCTATGCCGCGCCGGCGCGAGCGGCCCGATTGTTAGTGGGCTTGGGCTTTGTACCAGGCACGGAAACCGCGCCCGTCGCGTCATTCTCGGGGGGCTGGCGCATGCGGTTAAACCTCGCGCGCGCGTTGATGTGCCGCTCAGATTTACTCCTGCTCGACGAGCCAACGAATCATCTGGATTTAGATGCGGTGATTTGGTTGGAGTCCTGGTTGCTGAGTTACCCCGGAACCTTGCTTTTGATTTCGCACGACCGGGATTTTCTCGATCGCGTTGTTAGCGTTATCGCGCACATGGAGCGCGGTGGTCTGAAGCTTTACACCGGGAATTACAGCGCATTCGAATCCGCTCGCGCCGTGCAGCTCGCGGGACAGCAAGCGTCGTTTGAACGTCAGCAGCGGGAAGTCGCGGCCATGCGCGCATTTGTCGATCGCTTTCGCTATAAAGCCAGCAAGGCGCGACAGGCGCAGAGTCGGTTGAAAGCCCTGGAGCGTTTGGAGCTGATCGCGCCCGCGCACATCGATTCGCCATTTAATTTCGAATTTCGCGAGCCGAAAAAGCTGCCCCAGCCACTGCTGACCCTGGAAGACGTTGCTGCAGGGTACGGTGAAAAGCGAGTGCTCGATAAACTCCAGTTGTCGCTGATGCCCGGTGACCGGCTGGCGCTGCTGGGGGCCAATGGCGCGGGAAAATCTACTTTAATCAAACTCCTCGCTGGCGAGCTGCAGCCGCAACACGGCGCAATGCTTGGGGCGAAGGATCTTGCGGTGGGCTACTTCGCGCAGCACCAGCTCGAACAACTAGATGCGCAGGCAAGTCCGCTGCTACACCTGCAACGACTCGATCCCAAGGCGCGCGAGCAAGACTTGCGCAACTTTCTCGGCGGTTTCAATTTCCGTAATGACATGGCGCAACGCGAAGCCGGCACTTTGTCCGGCGGCGAACGCGCACGCCTCGTGCTCGCGCTGCTGCTCTACGCGCGACCGAACTTATTGCTATTGGACGAGCCGACCAATCATCTGGATCTCGATATGCGGCACGCCCTCACAGTCGCGTTGCAAGGGTTCGCCGGGGCGCTGGTCGTCGTCGCGCACGACCGGCATTTGCTACGCACTAACACCGACACCTTTCTATTGGTCAATGACGGCAAAATCGCGCCATGGACGGGTGATCTCGACGACTACGCGCGCTGGCTCGTGGGCGGCAGGCGTGAGTCGGTGGCCGATGCCACCAATTTGACCACCAACGAGATGGCCGCCACACCTGATCGGTTGAACGATAAAACGCGCCGTCAACAAGCCGCGCTTCGCCGCGAACAACTACGCCCGCTCACCGAAGCGGTGCGGCAGGCCGAAACCCTGTTGGAACGCGCGCAACGCAAACGTCGCGAAGTCGAAGCGTTACTCGCGGATCCCGCGCTGTACGAAGCGACCCAGCAGGCGCGACTCAAGAGTTTGCTCTTCGACAAGGCCAAACTTGATCATCAAGTAGAAGAAGCGGAAACCGCCTGGCTGACCCACAGCGAAGCGCTAGAACTCGCGCAGAGCAGTGTGGAGACCTAAGGCGAGGCGGCAATAGACTGAAGGATTCGCGCGGGAAATTGTGCGACTGGGGGTGTTCGCGTGATTCGGTATCAGGGTTTCAGTGGGATCACTTTGGCGTTTTATCCAGCACCGCCAACTTCAAGGTCTCGCGCCACTGAGTACCGTTAGAATCGGTCACTTCCGCCGTCAGTTCGCCATGTGCTTGAGTCGGAAGGAAAAAGCGGAAACTTGGATCTTCACTGACCGAAATGCCGGTCTCAGCGCTCATCACCACCACGCCATCGAGTAAGACGCGGATCGTCTTGACGTAGTGTGCCGGTCGTACCGCGTAGATCTTGTAATCCATCTGCATGCCGGTGGTGTTCGGGTGCCGAACTAGCAGTTGTGCAATCCGTTCATGATCCGACGGGGTCACGAGTGTTTTTAACTGCATCTCCCCCATGGTCGCGAGCGCCAGCTTGTAATCCGTTGCCATCGGCGCCGTGCAGCCGCCGGCGGCTTTTACAAAATTAGACACCATATGGTGCTCGCCCGTGTTCAGCACCGCCACCGCGCGAACATCGGTATAGCGATCGACGCGGACGCGCAAAGCGAGATCGGCGCGCGGCAGGTTCGGAGTGAACTCGAAACGCCCTACCAGCGGTTCTGGATTGCGGTCGACGAATAAATACACGGTCTTGATGTAACGCTCGGCGCTCTGCGGCAACAATGCCTTGATCCGCACTGGTGTCGTCGCGGCATCTTCGGCACGGTAGGGGGTGACGAGTTCGATGACGGAGTTGTCTTCGATTAATTCCGTTTGCGGAAAATGGTGCGGTTTGAGCAACGTTGCCCACAGATCCACGGGCGACTGCTGCGCGCAGACCATGCTCGGTAGTAGGAGCAGAGTGAGGCGCGTGTACGCCAGAAGCTTACAGCGAGTCATGGCTTACGTCTCTCCTTCGTTTAACCGGTTCGGGCAGGGCCACAGCATACGCTTGAATAGGCGCTGAGGATTACGCTTCGTTGGCACAGACTGGGTCGCCATCGGCGGATGAAGGTAAGTACAATGTAGGTCCCGACCCGCTCGGGGATCTCAGCCACCACTACAAATCCAGGGAATTTTTATGAGCGTTTACGTCATCGTCCATGCAACCCCGAAGAATCCAGAGAAAATGCAGGCGTACGGCGCCTTGGCTGGCCCGACACTCGCGGCTTACGGTGGCAAATTAGTCACGCGCGGGCCCAGTGAAGCACTCGCCGGCGAGCACCAGCACAAATTGCTGGTGCTGCTCGAATTCCCCGACAAGGACGCAGCGCGCCGCTGGTACGGATCACCTGAATACCAAGCCGCGATACCAACTCGCCTAGAAGCCATGGACAGCGTGTTTGTCCTAGGCGGCGAATAAACCCACGGTTGGCCCGCGATCGCGCTTATTCATTTCGGGTGGTGTCCTCGCCCGAAGCACATAAACTCACGATCGAAGACCGTTTGCTGGGCCGGGGTGAGTTTGCCGTAGAACGCGGTGACCACGGGGATGTGGCTTTCCATCCGCAGGTGGTGCGCCTTCATGAATTCCAGTTGGCGGGACATTCTCTCGGGTGCCGGCAAGCTCTCCAGCGCCGCAAAATCAGGGATCGGCGCATCTACTGGTGGTTTCATTGCGGTTGCAAACTCGCTCCACACCGGGGCTTGTTCCGGCGACAGGGTCAGTGCGTCGTGAAGGCGGGTCATACGCCGCTCCATTCGTTCGCGCATTTTCTCCGCGCTGAAATGGCCCTCTCCGTGATGCATTTTGTGAGCACAGCGACCTTCGTTCGCGAGCCCGCTCGTGTTGAAGACAAGACCGCCAGTCAATAGCAGCCCAAGCATGGCGTACCTAGGCGAGTGCAGATGTCGAATCGATTTCATAGGTTTAACCTCGTTAGTCGCGTCGTGGCGCGTTCGATTGGAACCCTAAGCGCGACATAAGTTTCATCTCGTTGGCTAAGTCTCGCAGGTAGCTTGGACTCATGATCATCAACGACGGCTGATAATCCTATGTCGCAGACCTATCAGTTGGTCCTCAACCCGTGGGGTCGCTTGTTGCTCGAAACGAGCGACGATGCCGCGGCAGTGATGGCGGCCGACGCAACCCTGCGCGAAGCCTTCGCGACGAGTGCGGCGCATGGATTATTAGCCCTCGCGGCGCAGCGGTGCGATGCGCACCTATGGCCGCTCGCGTGGTTGTTCTGGCGCGAGTTCTCGGATAGCTATCTCACCGCCTTGGCCCATGCCCCTGAAGTTGCCGAGGGCGAGAGCATTGCGGCGATTGCAGCGACGCCTGAACTATTTGTTGAGATGAGTTTACGGATCCCGGCGATGCGCGGTGCGGAGTACGCCGCGCCCGCGGTGTTTGCCGCGTTATGGCACGAACTCGATGAGTTGGCACGTGCCGCGGCCCAGGCTGCGGGGGGGTTGAAACCTTGGTTGGCGCGAATTCGCGCGGCCTTGAATCTGCTCGGCAAAGTGACGTTTCACCTGGCGGAGAATAAGCGGTCACCGGAATTTCCTTTCGCGTTCATGGCCACTTACACCCATCGACTTTCCGCGCACGAGAAACCCGTGCATTTGCCGCTCGGACGTGCGCTACAGGAATACGCCGGTGCGAAGAATCAGGCCGCGTTGCGTTCCCTGCTCGAACCGGTACAACAAGCTGCGGCGTTGAGCACCTGGGCGCGCGATCTGCTCGAAAGCCGTCGGATTTTTCAGCCCCAGGCCTGGGCGCCCGCCCAGGCCTACGCGTTTTTACGCGAAGTGCCGGTGCTCGAAGCCAGTGGCATCATCACGCGCATCCCCAACTGGTGGAAGCAGGGTCGCGGCCTGCGTCCGCAAGTCAGCGTGCGGATCGGCGGTAGTACCAACGGAGGTCTGGGGATCGACAGTTTGCTGAATTTTTCGATCGAGAAGACCTTTGACGGCGAGTCACTCACCGCTGAGGAATGGACGGAGTTAATGGAGGCCGGCACCGGCCTCGTGTCGTTGCGCGGGCAATGGGTCGAAGTGGATCGCGAGAAATTGAATTCGGTTCTAGCGCATTGGCAGCAAGTGCAGGCCGATACAGCGGACACCGGCGTGTCGTTTCTCGAAGGCATGCGATTACTGTCGGGGGTTAAGCTCGGTCACCGCTCGGACCAACCACTGAAGGCGACCGCCGACTGGAGCGAGGTCGTCGCCGGCGATGGGCTGCGCGAAACGTTGGAACGAATCCGCCAACCAGAGGGTGCGGCGACCTTCGATCCCAACGAACAGCTACAGGCGACGTTACGCCCATACCAGATCACCGGCGTGAAATGGTTATGGCTGCTACAAAGCCTCGGTCTCGGTGCCTGTCTTGCGGACGACATGGGTCTGGGCAAGACGATTCAGGTGATCGCATTGTTGCTGCGTCTGAAACAGGAAGCCACGCCGAGCGCGAACAAGCTTCCGGCATTGCTGCTTGCGCCAGCGTCGTTGCTCGCCAATTGGAAGCTCGAACTCCAGCGCTTCGCGCCGATGCTGTGTGTCGCCTTCGCGCACCCTTCCGAAACACCCGGCGCGCAGTGGCGTGATCGCGAAACTGCGAATGCGTTCCTCGCCGGCCAGGATCTCATTCTGACCACGTATGGGCAGGCCATGCGGCTTACCTGGCTGGAAGACATAGACTGGAGGCTTGTCGTGCTCGACGAGGCTCAGGCAATCAAGAATCCCGCGACGCGCCAGACCCGCGCGGTTAAACGACTGCGCGCACGCGCGCGCATCGCGCTCAGCGGCACACCGGTCGAAAATCGTCTCAATGATCTGTGGTCGCTCTATGATTTTTTAAATCCCGGATTGCTCGGCGCGGCAGCCGATTTCACGCGCTACATTAAAGATCTCCAGGCGAGCGCGCCGTCAAACTTCGCGCCGCTACGGCAACTGGTTCGCCCCTATCTGCTGCGTCGCTTGAAGACCGACCGCAGTGTTATTGCCGATCTGCCGGATAAGACCGAGCTCACCGCCTGGTGTGCGCTCGGCAAGCGCCAGGCGGCGCTGTATGAGAAGAGCGTGCACGAACTTGCCGAGAAGCTGCGCACCGCGACCGAGGGCATTCAGCGACGCGGCTTGGTCCTCTCGTTCCTGACCCGCTTCAAGCAGATCTGCAACCACCCCAGTCACTGGTTGGGTGATGGTGCCTACGCGCCGCAGGACAGCGGGAAATTTTCGCGCCTGGCCGAGCTGTGTGAGGAAATCACGTCGCGCCAAGAGAAGGTGCTGGTGTTTACGCAATTCCGTGAAATGACCGCCCCGCTCGCCGCGCGGCTGCGCGAACACTTTGGCCGCCCAGGCCTCGTGCTTGATGGATCAACTCCGGTGAAAGCACGGCAAAAACTGGTGGTCGATTTTCAGCGCGACGACGGCCCGCCGTTTTTCGTGCTTTCGCTAAAAGCGGGTGGTACCGGCTTGAATCTCACTGCCGCGAGCCATGTGGTGCATTTTGATCGCTGGTGGAATCCCGCTGTCGAAGCCCAGGCCACTGACCGCGCGTTTCGGATCGGGCAGCACAAGAACGTGCTCGTCCACAAATTCGTGTGCCGGGGCACCATCGAGGAGCGGATCGATGCACTTATCAGCGAGAAGCAGGCGTTGGCGGAATCGGTGCTAGGTGCTGAAGGCGGACCTGAGACGCTGCTGACGGAAATGTCGAATGACGCGCTGCTGCGCTTTGTCGCACTGGATTTGAAAACAGCCACCGGCGAATAAGCGGCGCCTAGTCGTTGCCGTCTATTCAAGGTGACGTGATAGTCACGATAAAACCATCAGGCAACTCGCGCTTGCCGTAGATGAAATCGCCGTTGATATCCCCCACCCATAGCCGGTTGCCGACAAAGCGCAGGCACCAGGGATTGATAAAGGCGCTCGCAACCAGCGCTAATTTGCCCTCTGCGGTCACGCGATGGACTTTGCCGTCGGCACGCAGTGCCTGGCCTAACGGCACGGGGATTTCGTAGTAGCCGACTTCGGTGACGAACAGCTCTCCCGCGAAGCGCCCAAAACCAGGGGGCGCGAAATCGAGCGAACCTAAAATGGTCGGAGATTCCACCAGTGGTTTGTCCTGCACCGTGCCGTCGGGCACCACCCGCAGCACTGCACCACCGGTGGCCGCGAAAATGCCACCCCGCACCACCGTGATTAATAGCGATTGCCCATCGAGCGCGAAGCGCAGATACAGCGGCCCACCATGTCGTTGCGGATCAAGGGTGACGAAGGGCACGCATTTCCCGTCCGGGGTGATTTGGTAGATCGTTTCATTCAAAGTAGTGGACGCAAACAGTTTGCCGGCGAACGGACTGCCGGCCGGGCCGAACGCCGCATCAACACCGATGCCCCCAACCTTTTTATTGACCGTCCCGGGCAAGGTGCAAAACACGCTAACGGAATAGTCGTGCGCGGGATCGATGCGCTGGATCACATAATTTTCCTTTCCCCCTTGGTCGCTGATCCTGGGCTGCGACAAAGCAAAAATCTGACCCGCGAACTCGCCGAAGCCGTTCGGCGCGATATCGAAGCCAGCGCTGATCGGCAGCATTCGATTGGCGTCGACCAACACCGAGACCTTTCCCACTGGAGTGACCGCCAGCAGGCGACTGCCCTTATCACCTGCTTCCTTGCCATCGTCGTTGAGCCACACCTCTTCCCCGTGGACATGCATGACCAATGGGTCGTAGAGCTGGCCCGTTGGCACCTGCACCGCGCTCACGAAGCCCGTCGCGGGTGCGATGTTGTAGGCCATCACGCGTGCTAGCATCGATTCGAGTTCGGTATTCGCGCCGAAACAGCTTAAGCTCAACCCCTGCAACGCCAGTGCTATACCCCAGCCCTTGTTTCTCAGCATGATGTTCCCTCAAGTAATGACGACGGCACCGAAAGTTTCGATCAGTTATCGAAACGTCTGCGGTGCAGGATAACGTCGCGACCGTGCGTGTACGAGGGTTGTCCCACGCAGTGATTTGGCTGGCGACCAGTGCCGGCGCGTCTGGCGACCCCCTGTTCGCCGAGCCGATCGAAACGGTAATCGTAACCAGCGCGCGCCGAAGCAGCGCGGCGTTCGAAGCACCCTACACCGTGCATACCGTGACCCCCGAACAGCTGCGCCGGAATCTCGTTCGTACGCTACCGGAAGCGCTGAGAGAAACGCCCGGCGTGATGGTGCAGAAAACCGCGCATGGCCAGGGCTCGCCGTTTCTACGTGGCTTCACCGGTTATCGGACGCTCACGTTGATCGATGGCGTGCGCTACAACAATTCGGTGTACCGCGACGGGCCGAATGAATACTTCTCGTTGATCGATTTCAACGCGATCGACCGGATCGAAATATTGAGCGGTCCAGCGGCGGTGTTGTACGGCAGTGATGCTATCGGTGGCACCCTGAATCTGACAACACGCGCATCGCGCTATGCCGAGGAAACAGCGCCGCACTATCTCCATGGTGCCCAGGAATATCGGTTTTCGAGCGCGGATAACAGCTATCTGGCCTACACCAATTTCGAATTCGGTGCTGGGCAGCAGTGGGGCGCACATGTTGGATACGCCTACAAAGAGTTTGGCGACGTGCGGGCCGCCGAGCTCGGCAGACAACCGCGAACCGGCTACGGTGAAAACGCGGTTGATTTTCGCATCGATCGACGGCTGAGCTCGCGCTGGGATCTAACGGCCGTGCATCAACGGCTCGTACAGGACGATGTGTGGCGAACCCACGCGACGGTGTACGCCCGCAGCTATGCCGGCACAACCGTGGGTACGGATTTAGTTCGGAGCAAGGATCAAGCCAGAAGTTTGAGTTATCTGCGGCTCGCGGGTACTGACGTGACACCGCTAATTCATGATCTACAGTTAACCCTCTCGCGCCAAACCTGGGATGAGGACGGAAATCGGATCCGCGCGAATCGCCGGCAACTGCTTGAAGGTTTTGATTCGCGCATGTGGGGGCTCGATCTCGCCTTTGAGACCCATACTGAAATCGCGAGCTTTAGTTATGGTCTCGACTACTATCAGGACGACGTCGATAGTCGCGGCATTGAATTTGCACCGAATGGCGATTTGCGCGAGATCAAAATCCAGGGTCCACTAGGCGACGATGCGAGTTATGGTTTATTTAGTGCTTACGTGCAGGCCGAGCTCCCGCTGTACACGCGCTTAGCCGTGACTGCGGGCAGCCGCTTTACGTATACAGCTGCCGATATCGAACGCTTTGAAGAGCCGACGAGTGGTCTGCCGGCGTCGTTCGAGGATCACTGGGCGCAGGCTGTCCATTCGCTACGCGCGATTTACGATGTAGTACCAGGCAGTAGCAAGCTTTGGGTCGGTGTCAGCGAAGCTTTTCGTGCGCCCAACATTGCCGATTTGAGTCGCTTCGGTGCCAGCCGCTCGATTGAGACGGAGATCGCGGCCACCGGCCTGGGACCTGAAAAGTTTCTAACCTATGAGCTCGGCCTAAAAACCCAAGATCGTGGGTGGCAATCCAGCGCGACGTATTACTACACGCGAATTCACGACTTCATCACCAGCACTCCGACCGGTCGCATGGTCGATGGGTTAATTGAAGTGAGTAAGACCAATAGCGCAAGCGGTTTCGTGCACGGCATCGAACTCGCGGGTCACGTCGCGTTGAACGCAGCGTTCTCTGTATTCGCGAATATCACTTGGCTAGAGAGTCGGCTTGAGGTTCTCGATAGCACGAGCCTACGCCGCCAGCGCGAGCCGCTCAGTCGTATGATGCCGCTGACCTCTAATTTCGGCCTCGACTGGAGTAGTGCCAATAAACGTTCATCGTTGGCCTGCGTCTTCGCGCTCAGCGCTGACGCCGATCGCCTCAGTCTCGGTGATCTCAATGACTCCGAACGGATCCCGCCCGGCGGTACTCCCGGTTACTTCACGCTTGCGCTGCGCGCGCAGCACCGGGTGATGGATCATTTGATGCTTACTCTGGCGCTTGAAAATGTCCTCGACGAAGCCTATCGAAGCCACGGCTCCGGCAGCAATGAAGCTGGCCTTGGCGTGAAGCTCGGCGTGCGCGTTAGTTTCTAAGCTCGGGCCACTGCGCGTAAATAGAGCTAGTGTCATTGCTACGCTAGGATGATCGCAATGGCTAACCATGATTCCCACCTGACTCCGTTACTGCGAATGCGCTCGCGCCTGGCCGGGATCGTGTGGCCACCGCTGGTACGCGGGGACCTTAGCGAACTCGCCAACACCTTCGAATTACTCGATAAAACGCAGTGGTTATCCGCCCCCGAAATCGCCGAGCAACAAGCGGTGCAGCTACAAGCAGTAGTGGCGCACGCGGCGCGCCACTCGCTGCATTTCCAGCAACGCCTGGCCGCAGCAGATCTGCAAGCCTCGCAGATCGTCTCGTTAGACGATCTGCGTAGACTGCCGGTGCTGACCCGATCAGAACTAAACGCCGCTGGCGCTAGTTTGTTCTGTCGTGAAGTGCCGGGCATGCACCAGCCGGTAGGCACGGTCCAGGCCTCCGGAAGAACCGACCAACCGCGGATCGTGCAACGAACCTATATCAACCATCTGTACTGGATGGCAACAACACTCCGTAGCCATGCCTGGCATCATGCGGATTTTCTCGGCCGCTTTAGTGCCGTGCGTGCAGCGGTAGCCGCGCCGATCACTTTCGCCGATTGGGGAACACCGATTAATCTGTTGTTCGACTCGGGTCCCTCGCAAGTGCTTCCGGCGAATTTCGGCGCCACGCAACTGCTGGCGGAATTACAGGCATTCGCTCCATCGATTTTGTCGGTGTATCCCAGTGTCCTCGCAGCGCTCTGCGCCCGCTGTGAACACAGTGATCACTCGCGGCTGAAGCTTGTAAGCATTCGAACTCTGGGCGAGGTCTTGCCGCCCGCTTTGCGCGAAAGGGCGGGAATATTATTTGGCGCGCGGCTCTCGGACAGCTATTCCACGGAAGAAGTCGGATCGATCGCGACCCAATGCCCGGTGGGTGAGTTGTATCACGTCAGCGCCGAAACAGTTGCCGTCGAAATCCTCGATGCGGAGGGTAAACCCTGTTCGCGTGGGGACATCGGACGGGTCGTCGTGACCGATCTGCAAAACTTCGCGACCCCCCTCATTCGCTACGCGCTCGGTGACTACGCAGAAGCCGGCGGACCTTGTCCGTGTGGTCGCGGACTACCCACATTAAAACGTATTCACGATCGCGTAAGCGTGCTACGCGTCGCACCGGGGTGTAGGGACACCCTATGACTGCCGCCACTGCGCCGCCTTATCCGCGCATTGAAGGTGTGCGCATTGGCCACGAGTGATACGCGGCCCGGAAGCGACGCTAGCGACGGCGTACGCACTACTGGATTCAACCCAATGGTTATCCCCGAGCGAGATCGAAGCGCAGCAAGGGCGTCAACTCGAAGCGGTAGTTGCGTACGCGGCGCGGTTTTCTCCGCAGTTCAGTCGGCGCCTGAACGCGGCTGGGGTGTTGCCCAGTGAATTTAATTCGAAGGCCAGCTTACGGCGTCTGCCGGAATTAAGCCGTCGTGATCTACAGAACGCCGGAGATTCTTTCTATTGCACCGAGGTCCCGGAGGATCATCGCCCCATCGGGATAACTCAAACTTCCGGTTCGACCGGCGAACCGGTCACCGTGCGGCGCACGTTCATCAACCAATTGTTATGGCTGGCGAGCACCCTGCGCGAACATGCCTGGCACTCGAACGATTTCACCGGTCGCCTGTCGGCAATTCGCGCCAATATTCCGGACTATGTGGAAAGCGCGGACTGGGGACCGCCGGCGAGCCACCTCCACGCCACCGGTAAGTCGCAGGCGATCCCGATCATCTGGGACATCGGCCGACAGTTTGAGACCCTGCAACGTTTCGGGCCCAATATCCTGGTGATCTACCCCAACACTCTGTCGGCTCTGTGTGACTACGTCGAACAAAATGCGCGCACCTTGCCGGAGCTCGGAATGATCAAAACGGTTGGCGAGACCTTGCCACGCGCCTTACGTACGCGCGCCGCCGAGCTTTTCCGTGCGCGAGTCGTCGACTCGTATTCCTCGCAGGAATTGGGCGTGTTGGCGGTGCAGTGCCCGCTCAGCGAGCTTTATCATGTGTGCGCCGAAACTCATCTCGTCGAGATCCTCGATACGGCGGGGGTGCCGTGCAAAGCCGGTGAAATCGGCCGCGTCGTCGTCACGGATCTGCATAACTTCGCAAGCCCGCTTATACGCTACGCGATCGGCGATTACGCCGAAGTCGCCGGCACCCCGTGTAGGTGCGGCCGTGGTCTACCGAGCCTCGCGCGAATTCTCGGGCGGGAGCGCAATCTCGTCTTAATGCCCGATGGTACCCGGCATTGGCCGCTTACCGGTTTTGCACGCTTCCTCGAAATCGCACCGATCCACCAATACCAATTCATTCAACACACGCGCACTGCTATCGAAGTGCGACTCGTGTTAAGCACGGAATTGAGCGGAACGCAGGAAACAGCATTGACTGCGTTGATTCAATCGGCACTCGGATATCCGTTCGAGCTTCGCTACACCTTTTTCCCGGAATGGCTCCCAGCGCCCAACGGAAAATTCGAAGAATTTGTTTGCAAGGTGAAAGATCTAACGTCCTGAACATGGAACAGTTCACCGATATCGGAATTCAGTAAACTGTCCTCTGCCGGACGCATCCCGCGGATAGCAATAGCAGGTCGCCCCGCAGCACGATCCGCTATCCCCTCGGGTCTAAGGCCGAGGGTGACGACGACCCTGCTACCATGGCAGCATGGTCGCATCGACTCAAGGTGACACTGGGAGATCAACGCATGGCAGGCGGCTGGTCACGCGACGGCGCGGTACAGGACCAAATCGATCAAAGCATCGCCGATGCGGTCGAGCAGGCGCGGCGGGCGCTCGCCAGCGGGGCCGGGCGGGCGGATTGCGAGGATTGCGGTGACACGATCCCCGAGGCTCGTCGGCTGGCCGTGCCCGGTGTCCGCCGTTGCGTCGCCTGCCAGGAAGCGCAAGAACCCGAGACCTCTTTCCGCGGCACCTTCAACCGCCGGGGCAGCAAGGATAGTCAATTGCGCTGAACGATAGGTAGCTGATTTCAACACGAGGAGAGAGAGATGTTTTCGCACATCATGATCGGCAGTAACGACATCGTGCGCTCGAAGATTTTCTACGATGCAGTGCTTGGCACCTTGGGTGCGAAGCCCGCGATCATCGACGCCAAGGGGCGCCTGATTTACGCGCACAACGGTGGGCGGTTCCTGGTTACCGCGCCGATTAATGGTCAGCTAGCGACCGCTGCCAATGGCGGTACCATCGGTTTCGCCTGTGATTCGCAGGCGCAGGTCGATGCCTGGCACGCTGCTGGCGTGGCTAATGGCGGCACCACCTGCGAGGATCCGCCGGGCGTGCGCGAAGGTAGCTTCGGCAAGCTCTACCTCGCCTACCTGTGCGATGGCGCCGGCAACAAACTGTGCGGCTTGTATCGCATGCCATGAGGGCACCTTTATAAATTCGCTGAAGGCGCCGGCTGCGTTGCAACCGAGCATAAAATGCTCATTTTCTGCGTGTAAACTCCGCTTTCTCGCTCAACTGCGCCTTGCCGTCATCGCCTTGATCGAAATTTTAGAGGTGCCCTCGAGCTCATCGCAGGACCGCAGCGCACCTCGACGAATCGCGCCAGAGATCTGACTCTCGCTGTCCGCGCTCACTAAGGGATGGACCTTATAGTCTGTCCCTTTTTCTTTGCCCTTTAGAATGGGAAATTTGTTGAATCGAGACGCCATGCCCTTACTGACGCCGCAGTTCGCGCTGCTGCTGGTCACGACCGCGATCGTCGGCTTGTCGTTCTCGACGTACTTCCTGCTGCCGAAGTTTCTCGCGGTCGAACTGGCGGCCGACGCCGCCACCATCGGGAGTCTCAGCGCCGTGTCCCTGTTGGCCTCGGTCATGTGCATGCCGTTCGCGGGTGTGCAAATCGATCGCCATGGGCGTCGACTGTTCGTCTGTCTCGGTGCGCTGCTTTTTGCCGGGGCGAGCGCAGGGTTCCTCGTGATCGACCGCGTTGGTCCACTGCTGTGGGCGGTGCGCCTGCTGCAAGGTCTGGCCTGGCCGCTCTTCTACCTGGCGTTATCCACCCTCGCCACCGACATCGCGCCCAGAGCCCGCATGGGCCAGGCCATCGGCGTGTTCGGCGCGATCATGATCTCAACGAATGCGCTCGGCCCTGCGCTTGCGGAATGGGGCGCCCGTCTGTTCGGCTGGCAGGCCGTGTTCGGCACGACGGTTGGCGCCGCCTTGCTCGCGGCCATGCTGACGTGGTTCCTGCGCGAAGAGCATCACCCACAGCCCCGCCATGAGACCACCTCCATGCTCGATCTTGTTCGACGACCGGGACTCAAGCGCGTTCTCCTCGTCACCGCGATGGTCGGTTGGACCTTCAGCTCGATGTTCACGTTCCATCAGCCGTGGGCGCTCGCGTGTGGGTTCGAGCAGGTCTCGATATTTCTTGTGGCGTTCGCGGCATGCGCGATGGTGGTGCGCATCGGCGTCGGCGGTATCGCTGATCGCCTAGGCCGTATGCGCGTGGCGCAGGCGACGCTCTTACTCTACATCGCCGCGCCCTTGTCCCTGATCTGGTTGCCGACATTCGGTCTGTTGCTGACGGGCGGTCTCCTTGGCATTGCCCACGGCATGTTCTTTCCCGCCTTCAACGCGGTGGCGGTCGAATTCGCGCGGGGAAACGAGCGGGGTAAGGCCATGGCCGCCTACAACGGCGCGTTCAATATCGGGTTCGCGGCAGGCAGCTACTTGCTGGGATACCTCGCCATCGCCACTAGTTTCCCGACCATCTTTCTCATCTCCGCCGTGATGTGCGCCGTGGCGTTCGTGCTGCTGGTGAGTTCGGGGACAACGCACGACTAGTCAGAGATCGCGCGGACCGACAGCCGAGCGATGTTTTCAGCAAGCAATTGAGATTACTCAGCGGTTACAGGCCAAGTCTCTCGAACTTAGCGCGACGGTGAGTCTTGCGCGGCTGTGGCACCTCCTTGCGCACGAGTATGGCTAGATCGACTATGAACGTCTGTTCGATACCGTTAGCCGCAATATTTCCGAATTGATATAACATCTTGTCGCACTCCTGCAGCCGAATGCGGAGGTCCAGTGAATTTGCCAAAAGCATTCCGTAGTTCAAGGGGCCAGAGATCTTGAACTGGCAATAAGGGTGCCCGACCCCTTGTCCCCGCGTGGCGCTATAAGCCTGAGTGTAAATCACAATGCCTGAGCCTAAGGGAGGGCAAGTGGATCGCAGTGATCCAATTACGGCCGAGTTGCTGGCACGTGACCGTCCAACTTGGATCACGTTGATGCTTGTGGTGCTGGCCGGCGTTGCGCTAGGGCTGCGGCTCTACCATCTCGATCACGAAAGCCTATTCATGGATGAACTGCGCCAGGTTTCTTATTACCCGGCCAGCATCGGCAGGATCATTCAACTCGCCGCGACCCAACAGCAACCACCTCTCGATTATTTGCTCGGGCATTTTGTTTCGCTGTTGTCCTACTCTGATTTCTCCGTGCGACTGCCGGCCGCGTTGTTCGGGTCGGGCAGTGTGGTACTGATCACCGTATTGTTGTTACCCGCAACCAATCCTATCGTTGCCTTTTCAACCGGACTAATCGCCGCGCTGCTGCCGTTTAATCTCTATTTTTCGCAGTACGCGCGACCCTACGCCATCGCCGTATTCTTCATGCTGCTGACGGTGTTGTTTCTTGACCGAGTGATCCGTGAGCGCGGCCGATTATTCTTGAACTTATTTTTGCTATTCGTCAGTGCATTGTTATTTCTATTCTCCCGCAGCTACCCGCCGCCGGTAGTGGTTGGCGTGCTAATGACGATTCTTGGTTTTCAGTTATTCTCTCGTCGCGGTGCGAATGGAGCAACGCGATCTAGGGTCCTCTTCGCGATGGCGGCTCTCGGCGCAGTCGTCGCAACTTATATTCCGGTGATGCGCATCATCATGGCCACGGGCCAGCGCTATGCCCCGCGATCGACACTGTCGCTGATTGAAATCATCACGAACGGATGGGGCCGCTTCGCCTGGCGTCCGCTCTGGGAAGCCTACCTAACACAAACCGAACCTCTTGGATTTCTGCTCCTTCCAACGCTCGCGATGAGCGCTTGGTTCATGCTCTCGTCGCGTCAGCCCCGCAATTTCGCGCTGTGGATTGTGACCCTGCTGCTTCCGCTGACCGCGATCTCTGACGCCTACGTATTTCCGGCGATGAGCGACTACCCTTATCGAACGCCCTATCCGATTTACATTCTTCCGTATTGTTTAATTCTTGCTGCCGCGGGCGCTTATTTACTTTGGCACCGGGCGCGCTTGGTACGAATTCTTTTGGTGGCGTGGGCACTCTGTTGCCTGGTGTTGAGTAGCCAGGCGGCAGTGGATTTCCGACACACTCGAAAGCACGAGGATTGGAAGCACCTAATCCACTTTTTAGAAAAGACTGCCGGCCCCGAACAGCTGTTGATATTCGACGCAATAGCGCCACCGGGCGCGTGGGAGCCTGCGTTTTACGGCTTCCCTCGCTACTACCACGGAGCCTCGAGCATGGTGCCCATACGCGAGATCCTTCAAGTAGCTAAAAACCTGCGGCAGATGAGCCTTGAACCAGTGGCCATCTTATTTGTGTATCGAAATATTTATCTGACCTCAGCTTCGCCCTACCCAATCATGCCCGCGATCGGTGGCGATGAAGGAAGGTTGGATTCCGTTAGCGCGGATCCCGAACTCGTGACACAGTCATTCACGTCCTTCCTCACCGTGCGCTTAAAATCGCCTAGCGGCCAATGTGCCGCCGATACCTTACGGCTTTTTGGGTTGATAGAGGCAAGGTTGAAATCGAGTTCAAGTACTATTGATCTGCAACTTTCAGCCGGAGCCTTGGCGTTTGCGCTAGGCCATGTCGAGTTGGCCGAGCGCTATCTCACCCACGCCGTCGAACTCGCGCCGGTTGGCCATGAAAAAACTAACACTGCGAACGCCGCAGCAGGCATCCGCAACGGCCAGTGACTTCTAAAACGCCTTCATTTTCCTGAAAGCGAACACCACCATCTTCAAGAGCAACCAACCATGGCGAAAGCGTGAAATCTGGGTTTCACCATACGCTCTGCTCGCATAACTGACGGGGATTTCAACCACCTTTAGATTTAATTTGGCGGCACCAAAAATCAGGTCAAAATCCCCGAAAGGATCGAACTCCCCGAAATACGCGCGGTTGGCCGCGATCTGTTGGTAATGGTCGCGCGTCAGCACTTTCGTGCCGCACAAGGTATCCGTGAAGCGCTGATTGAGTAGCCAGGTGAATAGCCACGAAAATATGCGATTCGCAAAGTAGTTCAGCATCCGCATGGCGTCGACGTCCATCGGATACACCAGCCGAGTTCCATTGATGAATTCGCCCTGACCGGAAGTCAGCGCTCGATAAAACTTCGGCAGCCATTCGGGCGGCGTCGTGAGATCGGCGTCGAGAATCATCAGGACCTGGCCTTGGGCGTGAGCAAAGCCCTTCCGGACTGCATCGCCCTTGCCTTTGCCATCCTGCACCAACACCTTGATGTTGCGCTCCGGGTTGGCGCCGATCACCCTGTGAATCTCCTCCAGGGTGCCGTCTTCGCTGTGTCCTTCGATAAATAGAATCTCGAGTTCGTCGCAAAAATTCGGGATCCGCGCTACGGCCGCCGCAATATTGCCGCGCTCGTTGCGACAGGGTACGACTACCGTGGCTGGCCAGTTCGCGCGTTCCGGCAAACCAAGCGGCCGTGCGACGACATAATTTCGCAAGCAAGCGCGACGGATTACCGGCCACGGGGCAATATAGCGATTAACCAATTCCCCCAGACCGAAAAATCTCCTCGGCAGCAACTGCCGCCACTCGCGTTTGATAACGTCGAACTCTGACAACGCTAGTAGGTTTGCAATGTCGTCCGTCGATAGCCAATTCTGTTGCGCCGATGGCATCTTCAAACCGAGGCGTTCGGCGAGGAACAACACTGGCTCCCAGAGTTTGGAGTAATACGCCACGACGATTCGCGTCGCGGGGGTGCAAAGAGGATGTAGTTTCTCGAACAGGGCTTGGCAGTCCATGAGGAGGCCAATGCTGTGAGTGAGGATGATGGCGTCGAAAGGCCCGTTTAACGCGCTAATGACGTCCGGGTCTTCTATATCGCCACAGATGAATTCCTGCGCGGGGTGGCGTTGACGGGCGATATCGATCATCGGTGCCGACCAATCAACCCCTACTCCGTAGGCTGGCTTGAGCGCGGCCAGCATGCGCCCGGTCTCGCACCCCAATTCCAGAACTCGTTGCCCCTCGGGAACAAGAAACCGCAGGTATTCTTCATCCTGGGAATGAAAAAACGCATTCCGCTCGATCCACCGCTCACGCTCCGAGGCGAGGCGGTTTGCGAGCGCGAATTGAACTGCTCTGCGCGTAGCGCTAGTCCGAGTGTTCGATGTAGCCATCACGTTGATTTAACCCTGCGAACCTTTGCACCATGGAGACTTGATGCGCGACAATGATCCGATGTTGGCGCCGAGTTAAAACTGAGCCACCGCGCCGACTCAATAATGAGCCAGGGTTGGAAGCCGAACTGGTTAGGGCCGGCTGTGGATAAGTGTAGAGTTTTATCTGCGTCGTTGTCCTCCTCGGTGATGTTTTCAGTAGTTGGTGATC
>SHZM01000004.1 GCA_009692265.1 Gammaproteobacteria bacterium | reverse complement strand
TGCAATGAGTGACAATGCGGCTGCCGAGCACCTTAACAAGGCCCGGGAAATTCTTTTTAAATCTATTCCTAATCGACCGAAAGCAGCCGCCTAAGCCCAGACTCAACTTCAACCCTTCAGACTCATACCTCGATTGGAATGTACTCTGGCGGGCACCGCGCTCGAGCCCTTGCAGGATCGCCCGAAGCAACGTCACACTCTCAAGCATGAATACCGAAGAACTCCTGACTCGCCTCGCGCGGATCGAGCCGACCCATCTCGCGGACGCGAACAAACAGCTGCGGATTATGGATCCCGGCATCAGGCCGGTGCGCTTGGGTATCAAACTGCTCGGCCGCGCGTACACCGTGCGTGCGCTCGATGATTTCATGACGATTATCGTCGCGTTGGCAGAGGCCCAGGCAGGGGAGGTGCTGGTCGTGGATACTGGTAACAGTCAACGCGCGGTCGTCGGCGAATTGTTTAGCTACGAAGCGCAGCGCCGCGGGTTGGCTGGCATCGTCGTCGATGGCCCCATCCGCGATACAGTAACCCTGCGGAAGCTGGACTTACCGGTTTACGCCCGCAGCAGTACCCCGGTGGCCGGCACCACGCTTAAGCTTTTCGAACGACAACAACCCATCCTCTGTGGCGGAGTAATGGTTCATCCTGGTGACATCCTGTTCGGCGATGACGACGGGATTGTCGTCGCCAGCGAGGCGGAGATCGCGGCAATCTTGCCGGCAGCTGAACAGATTGACCAACGCGAGCGGATCGCCATCGCACGCATGCAGGCGGGCGACAGCTTGCATTCAATGTTGAACTACGCAGAGCACCGCGCGGCCCTGGAAGGCGGTCGCGATAGCGCGCTGCGTTTTCTGATTTAAGCAACACCTAAAGGCATTCGTTAAAAAAGTAAAAGGAGACTTGTATGGCACTGGATATGGGAAAACTAAACACCCTGATGTTCCGCATGCTCGTGGAACTCGGCGCGGCGGCCGTCGGGTCTTTAGTCTTACTCGGCGACCGTCTAGGGTTGTATAAAGCGCTTGCGGAAGATGGTCCGCTGACCGCTGAAGCATTCGCAAGCAAGCTTGGCATGCACGAGCGCTACATCCGCGAATGGCTACATGCACAGGCCGCGGCGCATTACATCGAATACGACGCAGCAAATGAGACTTTTTCGATGTCCCCGGAGCAGGCAATGATTCTGGCCGACCCAGACAGTCCGGCCGCGTTGGCCGGTGGCTACTGGGGCGTTTCCTCGTTATACCAAGACGAGCCGAAAATTGCTGAAGTGTTCAAAACTGGCGAAGGCCTGTCGTGGGGCGCACACAGTGCCTGCTTATTTTGTGGCACCGAAAAATTCTTAGGCCCGGCGTATCGCGCCAATCTCATCAACGGCTGGCTGCCGGCGCTCGACGGCATGGTCGCGAAGTTGCGACGCGGTGCGAAAGTCGCGGATATCGGCTGCGGCCATGCGTTGTCGACGCGGCTGATGGCGAAAGCGTTTCCGCAGTCGCAGTTTGTCGGGATCGATTATCACCAGCCTTCAATCGATCACGCGCGAGAAGTGAGTAAACAGGAAGGTCTGACCAATGTGACTTACGAACAAGGTTCGGCGCAGGACTTCGGCGGCGAGGATTATGATTTGATCACCTACTTCGATTGCCTGCACGACATGGGCGATCCGCGCGGGGCGATGCGCAATACCCTGCAACACCTGGCGAAGCATGGTATCTGCATGGTAGTGGAACCCGAAGCGGGCGATAACTTGACCGCGAATATGAATCCGGTCGGCCGCGCCTTTCTGGCGTTCTCCACGATGGTCTGTGTGCCCGCCTCGTTGAGCCAGCCGGGACGTGAAGGGCTTGGCGCGCAAGCCGGCGAGAAGAAATTGACCGAAGTGATTAAATCCGGCGGCTTTACCCGGGTGCGCCGCGCGACTTCCACGGCGACTAACATGGTGCTGGAAGCGCGTCCGTAATAGCAGGAGATGCACATGACTAAAGCCATTCGCATCCATCAGCCCGGTGGCCCTGACGTGCTGAAATGGGAAGACATCGACGTGCCAGCCCCGGCGGCTGGCGAGATCCAGATCCGCCAGACCGCGGTGGGACTGAACTACATCGATGTCTATCACCGGACCGGGTTTTATCCGAGCCCTCTGCCGTTTACACCAGGCCTGGAAGCGGCGGGAGTGATCGAAGTTCTCGGCACCGGCGTAACCAACTTCAAGATCGGTGATCGCGTGACCTACGCGACTGGCCCACTCGGTGCCTATGCGCAAGCGCGAGTGATGCCAGCCGATCGGCTGGTCAAAATCCCGGATCGGATTACCGATCAACAAGCCGCCGCGATGATGCTGCAAGGCATGACCGTTGAGTACCTGATCCGGCGTACGTACACGGTGAAGCCAGGCGATACGATCCTCGTGCAAGCCGCCGCGGGTGGCGTGGGACTTATCCTCTGCCAATGGGCGAAGCACCTCGGCGCGACCGTGATCGGCACCGTCAGCTCGGACGAGAAAGCCGCGTTAGCGCGGGCGAATGGTTGCGATTACCCCATCGTCTATACGCGCGAGGATTTCCACGCGCGGGTCATGGAAATTACGAATGGCGCGAAAGTACCGGTGGTGTACGACTCGGTCGGTCGCGATACTTTCGCCAAATCGCTTGATTGTCTGGCGCCGCTCGGGGTGATGGCGTTGTTCGGCCAAGCGTCGGGGCCGGTGCCGCCGTTCGATCTCGGTCAACTGGCGGCGAAAGGTTCATTGTTTATCACGCGACCGACCCTGTTCACGTACACCGCGAAACGCGCGGATCTGGAAGCAACGGCAGCCGCATTATTCGACGTCGTAGGCTCCGGCGCCGTGAAGATCTCGGTTAATCAAACCTATCCTCTAAGTGAAGCGGGCACGGCGCACCGCGATTTGGAGGCACGGCGAACGACGGGCTCGACGGTGTTTACGGTTTAACCTAAATAGCAGAGCGCAAATAGGCGTCTCTTGATGCTCGACAGGGCGCAGCACCGGCGCGGAATGAGGCACTGACATAACTATTTAGAAGCGACAGTTGAACGGGCGCGTCCTAAGCGCGTCCGATCATCGCGAGATACTCGTGCATGTCGCCTTGATTCACATACTGGCTGAACGGATCGCGCGTGGAATCCGACTGCCATTCGTACTCCGTCATGACCGCGACCTTTTCCGCGTGCGCGCGACCGTACAATTTCGCGATGACCCCCAACGCCATGTCCGTGCCCGCCGAAACGCCGGAGGAGGTGACAAATTTACCGTCTTCAACCCAGCGCGCCTGCTCCACCCACTGAACCTTGCTGCTTTGCGCGGTCGCGAGGTTGAAGAACAGCTTATTGGAAGTCGCACGGCGGCCATCGAGGAGTCCTGCTTTCGCCAAAATCGCGGAGCCTGAACACACGGACATCACGATTTCGGTTCGCGCGGCCTGTGCTTGGAGAAACTCCAGCATCGCGGTATTTCCGAGTTGTTCCATCGTGCCGATGCCGCCCGGTAATAGAATCATATCGAGCGCAGGGGCGTGCGCGAAATCGAATTCAGCGACGGTGCACGGACCCTGCACCGAAGGAACCGGCCCAGCTTTCTGCGCGATGGTGACTATCTTCAGACCGTTTCCGGTCGAGCCGAACATCTCTAACGGACCGTAATAATCGAGCAGCTCGAAATCAGGATAAAGGATCGCGCCAAGTGTTCGCGGTTTCGGGGATGTAGTCATGGTAGAGGTCCTCGTAGAGTGCGGTAGGCGGCGATTCTGGAGCGAACAACAGTTACATACAATCAATCTTCAGCCTCCCCACTGTAATCAGTGCATACCAACCGGGCGAGCGCGGTTGCATCAACAGCGTTTCCCCCCGCGACTGTTGCGCGCGATGCGGCTATCCTGAGCACGCCTCAATACTTAGCCGGGGAAAACGCATGAGCGCACCACAGACAGACGATGTTCGGGTAATCGGCACCACGGATGTGATCGCACCGAGTATTTTGGCGCGCGATCTGCCGCTGAGTCCGCGTGCCGCCGACACGGTATTGTCAGCGCGACGCAGTTTGCGCGATATCCTCGCTGGCCGTGATCCACGGCTGATTTGTATTGTGGGACCCTGTTCAATTCACGATCCACTCGCGGCGCGCGATTACGCCGCACGCCTACATGAACGAGCACAAACCCTGAACAGCGAGCTATTCATCGTGATGCGCAGCTATTTTGAAAAGCCGCGCACCACCGTCGGGTGGAAAGGCCTAGTCAATGACCCAGGCCTGGATAACAGTTACCGCATCAACGACGGGCTGCATATCGCGCGTGGTTTACTGCTTGCGATTAACGAGCTTGGGCTGCCAGTGGGCACGGAGTTTCTCGATCCAATCAGCCCGCAGTACGTGGCCGATCTCGTCGCCTGGGGCGCGATCGGTGCGCGCACCACCGAAAGCCAGGTTCATCGCGAACTGGCCTCCGGTTTGTCATGTCCGATTGGCTTTAAGAACGGTACCGACGGCAGCGTGCAGGTCGCTATCGACGCCGCCCAAGCCGCCTCGCATCCACATCATTTCCTGGGTGTGACCAAAGCGGGCACGGTAGCGGTGATCGCGACTGCCGGGAACCCCGATTGCCATGTCATCTTGCGCGGTGGCACGAAAGAGCCAAATTACAGCGCAGCGGCGGTGGCGGCCGCGGCAGAGCGTATGACTGCCGCGAAATTACGGCCGAATCTGATCGTCGATGTCAGTCACGCCAATAGCCGTAAAGATCATCAACGACAAATCGCGGTCGGCGACGAGGTGGCGGCGCAGGTCGGCGCTGGTGATCGGCGAATCGTCGGCATCATGATTGAAAGCTTTCTGGTCGCGGGCCGTCAAGAGTCTCGACCGGGTCAGACCTTGACCTATGGGCAGAGCATTACGGATGCCTGTATCAACTGGGATGATACGGCGGACTTGCTTGGGCGCTTGGCTGAAGCCGCGGCGAGACGCAGAGGGTAGGTGGCAGTGCGGGAACGTGCCGTTCGCCCTTGAACCTTCGGGCGAACGGCTGTAACACGTGCACGAAACGGTTAGCTAATATCCGGCATCTCCCGTTCAGCAAACTTCAAATAAGCCCGCCGCACCCATACCGGTGCCAACACACATCGTCACGACCACGTATTTAACACCGCGCCGCTTGCCTTCGATCAACGCATGACCGACCAGACGACTGCCCGTCATCCCGTAGGGATGTCCCACCGCAATCGCGCCGCCGTTAACGTTTAAGCGCTCGCTCGGGATCCCGAGTTTGTCGCGGCAGTAGATCACTTGCACCGCGAAGGCTTCGTTCAATTCCCACAGCCCGATGTCTTGCACATTCATGCCGGCGGCTTTCAATAACTTCGGCACCGCGAAGACTGGGCCGATGCCCATTTCATCAGGCTCGCAACCCGCCACCGCGAATCCGCGGAAGATCCCCATCGGCTGTAAGCCCTTTTTCGCCGCGAGACTATCGCTCATCAGGACCTGGACTGCGGCGCCGTCCGAGAACTGGCTGGCGTTGCCGGCTGCGATGCAGCCGCCTTCCACGGCGGGTTTAATCACAGAGACACCTTCATAAGTTGTATCGGCGCGGATCCCTTCGTCTTCGCTCGCGGTTACCTCGCGGAATGATTCGAGGCCGGTGTTTTTATCGATGATTTTCATTTTGATGGTGATCGGCGCGATTTCGTCCTTGAATTTCCCCTCGGCGCGCGCCTTGCTCGCCTTGATCTGCGACTCGACGCCGAAGCGGTCCTGTGCTTCGCGGCCGATTTTATAGCGCTGTGCGACATTCTCGGCGGTCTGGAGCATCGGCCAATACACCGCAGGTTTATTCGCCTTGAGCCACTCGTCTTCGACCATGTACTTGTTCATTTCATTTTGCACGCACGAAATCGATTCCACGCCGCCGGCGACATAGCACTCAGCTTCGCCAGTGAGAATCCGCTGCGCGGCGAGCGCGACCGTTTGCAAGCCAGAGGAGCAAAAACGATTGACGGTCATGCCGGAGACCGACACTGGCATGCCGGCGCGCAACGCGGCTTGCCGCGCGATGTCCCAGCCGGTTGCGCCTTCTGGATTCGCGCAGCCCAAAATTACATCGTCGACTTCGCCGGGTTCGATCCCAGCCCGTTCAACCGCGGCTTTTACAACGTGCCCCGCCATTGTCGCGCCATGGGTCATGTTCAAGGATCCGCGCCAACTTTTGCACAGCGGCGTACGGGCAGTGGAAACGATTACGGCTTCAGTCATGAGAGATCTCCTCGGGCGACGATTTAAATTGATAAGGGCCGCACTTTAGCCGAGCAGGCGAATGACGTCACCTTGCGGACCAGACTGCCTGGAACGGCAATTTCGTCCCTATCCGGTTAATCGGAATTCGACGCAGGGCACAACCAGCGCCATAGCCAAGTCGCCGCCAGCGCACCGGCGAACTGTGCGAAGATGAAGCCACTCACGTTCTCCGGTGCAATGCCGGCAAACGTTTCACTCGCGGCGCGCGCCATCGTCACGGCCGGATTCGCGAATGAAGTGGAAGCCGTGAACCAATAGGCACCGGTGATATAGACGGCAATCAAATACGGAGTCGCAGCAAGCCGCTGGCGGGTACCAGCCCAGATGATCGAAAGCAGGCCAAAGGTTGCGACGAATTCGCTAAACCATTGCGCTGAACCAGTGCGTAGGTGAGTCGACGCTGTAAAGAGCGCCTCGTCGAATATTCCGTGCGCGACTGCGACCCCTAAAAAGGCCGCGCTAATCTGCACGAGGACATAAGGCGGCACGTCGCGCCACGCAAACTCCCGTCGCACCGCGAAGGCGATCGTCACCGCTGGGTTGAAATGTGCGCCCGACAGTGGGCCTAGCGTTGCAATCAACCCGGCAAGCACGCAGCCTGTTGCTAAGCTATTAGCCAGCAGGGCGAGCGCGACGTTTCCGTCCGCCAGGCCCTCGCCTATGATGCCGGAGCCGATCACCGTCGCCAGCAGTAACGCGGTGCCGAGTGCCTCCGCGGCTAGTCGTCGCGCCAAACTTATCGGCACCCGGTCACCCGCAACATTTAGCGTTGCTGGTACCCGCCTCGCGCTGGAGCGGAATACAACACGACTCGGGGCTCGCTTTCATCTCGGGAGTGCAGCACTCTGCGGTTGCCACCGACGACAGGTCGGTGTGATCGCCGAAGACGGGAATAGTGCTCAGGGTATGAAACGACTCCCAGGCGATGCCGCTCGGATCGGTGACCCAGTGTTTATCCGAGCGTACATAACAGCACGCGGTATTTTCTTCGCTGACCAAGCCCGCATCGGCGACTAAAAGCTGCTCGCGGAGCGCGGCTAACTCGTCGCCGGTCTCGACTTGCACGCCGAGGTGGTTGAGCCCCGCTTTCGAATGGTCTTGGTGGGAGATCGCGAAATTCACTCGCGGATCCTCCAGCATCCACTTGGCGTAGTCGGGTTTCTCGACATTGGGATCCTGTCCAAACACCGTTGAATAAAAGCGAATACTGGCGGCCAGGTCATCGACCGCGACGTGCACATGAAAACGTTTCATCGGCGTACTCCTTAAGGTATTTTCGATACTCAACATTGGCATCGTTCACACGATGCCTCTTCGCTAATCGCTGCCGATTACCAGTCATCGTGCAGCTTTCAGGGTTCTAGCGCGGACCTTCGAGGTTCTCGTCACAGGCACACAGCACGTGCCGTCACGCGCGCAGCAGTTGTCCGTCAAAAACGCAATTACGGCGTTCATCTGTGCAAAATCAGCTGCGTAATAAATGAAGCGCCCCGCTTGCCGTGCGTTAATCAGCCCGGCATGGCTCAATTCCTTTAAATGAAACGACAGCGTCGCCGGTGATGTGCCGAGCTCGGCCCCGATCTCCCCGACCGGCTGCCCGGCGGGGCCCGCTTCGATCAAAAATCGATAAATTCGTAACCGCGTGTCCTGCGCCAGCGCGGCAAAAGCTTTAATAACTTCATTCGTTTCCATGATTCGAGAATAGTTGAACTATTATTCGATAGCCAGCTGCGCATTGTTGCCGTTGTGTAACGCGCCACTTCCGAGATCCGCGTGAGGCTGTGGGATACTGCCGCCGATGCGCGCCCACCCGAACTCAACTCATTCAATTCACCCCGCCGGGTTACGCCCGCTGTTTTTCACCGAGCTGTGGGAGCGCTTCAGCTACTACGGGATGCGCGGTCTGCTGATCCTTTATATGACCGCGCCGGTGAATGCAGGCGGCTTGGCCTTCGATACCGCGCGCGCCGGGGCTATCTACGGGTTGTATTCGGGATCGGTGTATCTCGCGTGCCTCCCCGGCGGCTGGTTGGCGGATCGTTTCCTGGGTGCCCAACGCGCCACCTTGATCGGCGGCATCGTAATCCTCTGTGGTCATCTATGTTTAGCGATCCCGATGTTTAATGCCTTCTATCTCGGGCTGGGTTTGGTCATCATCGGCACCGGCTTTTTGAAGCCGAACGTGAGCATGATGGTGGGTCAGCTCTATCACGTCGACGACCCGCGGCGGGACAGCGGGTTCTCGATCTACTACATGGGGATCAACCTCGGCGCGTTCCTGGCACCTCTGGCGTGTGGCTGGTTGGCGCTGAGTCCGCCCTTCCGTGCGCTACTGACACAAAACGGCATCGATCCGATGATGGCCTGGCATTACGGTTTTGGTGCCGCGGCCTTCGGCATGGCGCTGGGACTGGCCAGTTTTCTTCGCGGGACGCCCCATTTCAACCCAGTCAGTGCGCGGCCCGCGAATTCGCCGAGCGCGGCCGACCATCGACGCCTGCGCCTAGGGCTCATCGGCGTCGTCACAGGTTGCATAGCACTCGGCGGGTTAATCCTACGCGGCGTACTCACGATTGGGGACTTAAGCAACCTGTTCGGAATCGGCTTGTTACTGGCAACAGTCATTTTCTTCGCTTGGATTTTTCTCGACCGTAGCTGGACTAACGAGGAACGCCGTCGCCTACAACAAATATTGACTCTGTTCCTCGCGGCGGTCGTGTTCTGGTCGTTGTTCGAACAGGGTGGATCCACGTTGAATTTGTTCGCCGAGCGCAATACGCAGCGCTACGTTGAGTGGCTGGGCTACGAGTTTCCGGCGACATGGTTCCAGTCGTTGAACCCGCTCATGATTATTGCGCTAACACCGGTGTTTGCCTGGAGTTGGATCGCGCTCGGCTCGCGCAATCCTTCCAGTACGGTCAAATTCACGGCGGGTCTCGCGTGGGTCTCAGCCGGCTTCGCCGTGTTGATCCTCGCGGCGACCTATGCGGAGGCCGGGATTCAAGTAAGCCCCTGGTGGTTAGTCGCGACTTATGGCCTGCACACGCTCGGCGAGCTGTGTCTTTCGCCGGTCGGATTGAGCGCGATGAGTCGGCTCGCGCCGGCGCGGATCGCGGGTCTGACCATGGGGGTGTGGTTCTTAGCGACCTCCGTCGGGAATTATCTCGGTGGTCGCGCCGCGAGCGCGTACGATGCGTTTACGTTGCCGCAGCTATTTACCGCGGTAACCTTGTTTGGTTTGGCCGCCACCGTGCTGCTCGCCTGCGTCGCGAAATTTCTTAATTCCTCAGGCCGGTAATTGTCCTAACTCTTTTCGTCGGCGATTTCGCGCACCACTGATACCGCGCGGTCGCCACAGGGAATGAGACGTTCGAGTAGATCCGAAACGCGCTCGAAATCGACTTTCGAAAGCGCCCTAAACAATTCATCGTTGACCTGCCGCTGCACCGGCGCAAGGTCTTCAATCAGGCTCACGCCGCGCGGGGTGAGCCGTAATAGCACGCGGCGGCGATCGCGCGGATCATTTTGTTTCACGATTAACTCCTGCTCCGCCAGAGTATTCGTCTCGACCGTGAGGGTAGCGAGTCCAAGATGTAGGTGCGCCGCCACATCCCCGACTGCAACTCCCTCCTCGCCTTCCAGATGGAAAATTGAAATCAACACGGAGTAGCGAACGCCAGAAAGTCCGACCAATTTTCCGAACGCGTAGCGAATCGTTTCAACGCGACTGGAGAACGCGAGCAAGTTATGCAGGAAGCTCCGAAATAAAGCGTCACTGCCATCGGCAAGAAGTGCCGCGCGAGAGACGGTAAGCGGCGGTTTCGATTTGGCTTCGTGACGTCGCGAAGCGCTGACTTCAGCGGGTTTCCTAGTAGTCAAGTTCTTCCCCTTCCCTTCGGACTCCTCGCCATCGTCTAGGCACAGAAACTAATTGGTTGAGTCCGCATTTATTTATACTATAAATTAATCAACACCTCCCCACCAAGCCCCAAAGTACAGGGGAATCGTAATGACCTTCCAACAACCGCAAGCCACCGTGGCGACTCCGATTGAATCGATTCACAAGTTTGTAATCGCCGGCTGGACCGGCCGCGATCCGCAACAGGTGCGCAAGCACATCGAGGAATTACAGGTAATCGGGGTGAAACCACCGAGTACCGTCCCGGTGTTCTACGAAGTGTTCCCTTCCCTAATGACCACCGCGACCGAGATCGGAGTCGTAGGATTACAGACCAGTGGTGAAGTCGAGTTCGTGCTGCTTAAAACTTCCGAAGGACTCTTCGTCACTGTCGGCTCCGATCACACCGATCGCTGGCTTGAGGCGACGTCGGTACACCATTCCAAGCAGGTTTGCGCGAAACCGGCCTCCGCCAGGGCGTGGCCCTTGTCTGCTGTAATACCGCAGTGGGATCAGTTGATTCTGCGTTCCTACTCTGTGCTCAACGGGCGACGACGCCTCTACCAGGAAGGCTGCGTCACGGGCATGTTAGCGCCAGAGGATTTAATCGCGCGCTACGAACGAAGCGGAGGTGACTTCTCACCCGGCACGGCGATGTCTTGCGGAACATTAGCGCTTCGCGACGGGATGGAATTCGGTGAGCGATTCGAACTCGAGGATCCAGTGTGCGGCCTCATCCTTCGACACAGCTACCGCATAAAGGCCATCGAGATCGCCAGTTGACGCCCCCTCCTAACGGCCTCTCGCCGCAGGTACCTTGACAGGCGAGAAATTTGGGTTATTATTTTATAAACTAAATTAATAATTCAATCACCGCTCGGCACTCACCGAGCCTGCGCAGAGGCCCGATCCATGCTACGAACCGGACAAGACTACCTCGCATCGCTGCGCGACGGTCGACGCATTTATATCGGTGGCGAACTCATCACCGACGTCACGACGCACCCGGCTTTCCGGCGCGCCGCGCGGACTGTCGCTGGCCTGTTTGATCTCGCGTTCGATCCCGCGACTCGCGATACCATTGTCGTCACCGAAGGTAATGAAACCTACCGCGCCTATTTGCTTAAAGCGCGCTCGCGGGAAGATCTCGAGCGACGCCTCAATGCCCACCGGCTAATCTCCCAGAAAACACATGGACTCTTCGGCCGTTCTCCGGACCACGTCGCAAGCTTCGTGACCGGGATGGCGATGAACCCCGAGGCATTTAAAACCGGTGATAAGCCCTACGATCGCCACTTGCTCGATTACTACGCGCGCCTCAAACGCGACGATCTCTACGTCTGTTATGCGATCATCCCGCCGCAGGGCGCGCGAACTTCGGGACCGTCCCAAGTGGCCAGCAACAATCTCACGGTCACCGCGGAAACCCACGCCGGGGTGATTCTGAACGGAGTGAAAATGCTCGCGACGGGTGCCGTTTTCGCTAACGAAGTCTGGGTCGGTAATATCTTTCCGCTCAAGCCCGATCAGGCGAAGGCATCGATTACGTGCACGGTGCCGATCAACGCACCTGGTTTATCGCTGTGGTCGCGAACTTCGTACGAGCGCGACGCGAAATCTGAATTCGACAGCCCCTTGGCGTACCGTTTCGATGAAACTGATTCTCTCGTCATTTTCGAAGACGTGTTTGTTCCGTGGGAGAACGTGTTTACTTACAACGACATTGAGCGCTCACGCGCGATTTATCACGAGACCCCCGCGCACACTTATGGTAATCACCAATCGAATGTCAGATTTTGGTCACGGTTGCAGCTCATTCTTGGGATCGCGAGCAAGATCGCGAAAGCCAATGCGGCGCATGACAATCCGGTTGTGCGCGCCATTTTGGGAGATTTGGCGGCTCACGAAGCTGCGTTATCCGGAATAATTTACGGTCAAATCCAGAACCGCGAAATCCTTGCCGACGGCTATGTCTGTTTCAATCGCCGTCATATGTACGCGGCGCTCGATTTCTGCACGCGAAATTATTGGGATATCAGCAATACCGTGCGCGAACTTCTCGGTGGCGGCATGTTCCAGATGCCGGCCGATTCTTCGGTGATGGACGATCCCGCGCTGGCGGGGTTGTTCGAGCGTTATCTTCAGACCTCGCAGCAAGATGCGGTGTCGCGAATGAAATTATTTAAGCTCGCGTGGGATCTGCTTGGAACCGAGTTCGCGAGCCGTCATTTCCAGTACGAGAAATTCTATGCGGGCGCGCCGTTTGTGATTAAGGGGCATAACGATCGCGAATGTCCGTGGCACGACTTTGAAGCAATCGTCGACGGAATCCTCGACAGTTACCCCAACCCCGCCGGAGTCTCGATGAATCCAGCCCTAGCGCTAGCTCAATAATGGAGATCCAAATGTCCAAGCCATGGCGCGCCAGCGCGCCCAATCAAAAAGCACATCGCGAATTTCACAACCTCGATCTCGCTGCCGGCTGGGAAACCCCGCCGGGATATCCCGAAGGATTCAAGCAAAAAATCTTGTCGAGTGATATTGATGAGACGAATAAAACAGGCTCGCGCTCGCGCCTTCTTAAATTGGCACCCGGCACCTTCAGTACAGTCCCGTTTATTCATGATCACTGGGAAGAAGTGTATCTGCTTGAAGGCGAGATGATCGTCGGTAACGACAAGGACGGTAATGGCGGCGAACGTTTCCAAGCGCCAACTTACGCGTGTCGTCCAGCGGGGGTTTATCACGGTCCTTTCAAAAGCGATACTGGGTGCATGATGTTCGAGCTTCATTATTACACGCACGAATGAGCGGAAATTCAGAGGCGGCTTAGGCCGTCGCGAGCCCAAGAGTAACGAAAGGAGATCAACAATGCCCTTGCACGTCGAGCGACTGGGATCGCGGGGCCCACGCCTCGTTTTAGTTCACGGCAGCATGCGCGCAGGTCTCGCGGCGTTTTCGGAGCAAGCGTTTCTGGCCGATCGCTATCAGGTGTTCATTCCTTATCGGCGCGGCTATGGCAACAATCCACCGATTACGAAAGTAGATCTTGAAGTTGATGCACAGGACGTACTCGAGTTGCTCGGGGACGGAGCACATCTGGTGGGGACTTCCATGGGCGGCATCGTCTCGATGCTCGCCGCGAGCGCACGGCCACAGGCAGTCCATTCGTTAACGTTAATAGAGCCGCCCGCGTTTCCGTTAGCGGTCGATCTGCCGGCGGTGGCGGAGGTCGCGAATGCCCTGAAACAACATTGGGCAAGCGCCGCTCCGGGCGACTTGCCCGCCTTCGTGGAAGGGTTCTTACGGGCGTTGAAATACGAGATGAAGTTACCATCGCCGCTGCCGCCGGAGCTTACCATGTCGATTCGAAACTTGACGACCGAAGAGCCGTGGCGCTGCGATGTGCCGATCGGCGCAGTGGCCGAGGGTCATTACACGAAAGCCGTGATCAGCGGCGATTGGAGCGAGGCGTTCACCGCGATTGCCGATCGATTGGCACACTTGATCGGCGGCGAACGCCGAATAATTCCCGGTGCTAACCACGCTGTTCAACAGAAGGTCCCCGAATTCAACGACTACTTCGTCAATTTTCTTGAACGCGCCGACGGCAAGCTGAATTAGCGACTGAGCATCGCTGTTCGAATGTTCACTTTCATCGAGTCCATCCCTGGAGCCGAAACCTAAGGAAAGTTCCCATGAGCCTAACTGCTGACGACAAACTCGCGATTCACGAGTTGATTACCGAACTTTATCAACGCATCGATGCGCAAGACGCTGCCGGCTTCGCGTCAGGCTTCGCCGACGATGGCGTGTTTCGCGCGCCGTATGGTGATTTCAAGGGACACGCCGCGGTCCAGAAATTCATGGAAGAGCATATTGCCGCGGGACAGGAGAATGGCGTGCGCCATTTCGTGACTAACTTGAAGGTTGCGCCGGCCGGTGCGGAGGCGGTCGTTCAGCTCTATATCCTGAAGCTCAAGGTCGCAACTGGCTCGAGCTTCGTCGCCACTGCAGACGGGACGTTTCGCGTGAAGAAAACGACCAAAGGTTGGCGCATCGCGGAATTCGCGCTTAATACGGACGGCACCAAGAAATAGACTAGGGCAGCAGCACTGACACGTTGCCGAAAGTGCGGCGCGCTCCCTATTCGTTCACGCATCCGAGCCTCAAGGACAATACATGCCGATCCCCGCCCGTTGGTATTTCGATGTTATTTCGCCGTACGCCTACCTGCACTTCAAACAGCTTCACCGTTTAGATAACCGGGTGGAGATCGAATTCGTGCCGGTGTTGTTCGCGGGCCTGTTAAAACATTGGGGTACTAAAGGGCCGGCGGAACTCCCCGCGAAACGGATCCACACCTATCGCCAATGCGTGTGGCTGGCGCGCCAAGCAGGGGTACCGTATTCGACCCCGCCGCGGCATCCCTTTAATCCACTCGCTTGCCTGCGGCTCCTCATCGCGCTCGGCAGTCAACGCGCGCTTATCGACATCGCGTTTTCGTTTATTTGGGGTGAAGGTCGCGATCCCGAAGCGGAGTGGCCGGCGCTGTGTTCAAAACTCGGGGTCGCGGATCCAGAATTGCTGACAAGTGACGCTGCGGTTAAAGCGCAACTCATGACGAATACGGCGGAGGCCGCTGCCCGCGGTGTCTGGGGTGTACCGACGTTCGAGTGTCGCGACGAATTGTTTTGGGGGTTGGATACGATCGACTGGATGAACGCCTACCTCGATGATCCGGGCCTATTCGAGCAAGCGGCGATGCAGCGCGCGTCTGCGACCGCGCCAGGGGTGGTCAGGCGGCAATAAGCTTATGGGCATCTCTAAAAAGTGTCTTTTTGCCCGATTGCGGCGTTGCGACACTTCCTGCGATGCTCATTAGCTTGCTGCGTTAACTGCGCTTGTCGGAAGTACCGCGCCTTGCACTCGAACAAAAATCCTAGTTTCTAGAGGTGTCCTTGTCTCGTTGGCGGAACTCGAACGCGCCTGATAAGAGATCTCACGCATCCGACTCAAGCGGCACGCCGTTTTCCACCAACACCCGGCGCAAACCGCGAATCGCCGGAAATATTTCCTGATTGCGATCTTCACCCTGGTTGTCGAACGCGGCTTGTTCGAGCTCGCATACCCAGCGATCCTCGGCAAAGATCCCGTTTGTAAACCACACGATCGCCGGCCATAGGAGATTAATCAGTCCAGGCGTTGAGGGCCGACGAATCATCATCAAGCCATAAGTGTGGTTCGTACGCTGGGCGCGGTCTCTCGGAATATAAGAGTTCCACAGATCGAGTGCGGGCTCGGTGCTACCAGCGGTCCAGAACTTCAGGGTTTGATAGGGGTATTCGGTGCGGATCGTCATCAAATCGCGTTCGCCCTCGACTGCTTCTGGCCGTTTGCCCAACATGAACTTCTCGCCCAGCGGTTGTTTTCCGGAATTGCGCTTGAAGGTGTAATCGGCATCGACCCAATTAGGTCCGCTGCGCATCCCTAAGAAAATCGTTTTCATCCCGCCCATCAAACGTCGATGCAAGAACTGATGATTCATATCCATCAAGTTTTCATGCATGAAGGTGTAGTGGCAGTCAACTTGCCGGTTCAAATAGCGCGTCTTGTAGCGCTTATCGCTCGCCGACGGGATGTCGGGAAACCTAGTCGTATCCGCGCGCGTGACGTCACCGGGAAAGATAAAAATGAGGCCGTAAGCTTCGCGGCACGGATAGGCGCGGATTTTATTGGCGCGCAAGCCGCCTTGATCGAAGTACGGAATGTTGACGCAATCGCCGCGGTCGTTATACGTCCAGCCGTGGTAACCGCATTTTATGCCGTCTTCCAAAACTTCGCCGACATGCAGCGGGATCTGGCGATGCGCGCAGCGATCTTCGAGGGCAAACACCCGCCCGCCTTTGCCGCGCACAAGTACGATTGGTTCCCCGGCAAAGCGCGCGGCGCTCGCCTTCCCCGGTTTCACTTCGGTGCTACGTGCCACTGGATACCAGAAATTAGGATCCAGCCCGGTCTTGCGGATGTCGCGCGGCAGGGGTTGCAGGTCGCGGTTGGGCAAGCAGGCGGAGAGTTCGGAAGTCATAGGCGTCCTTGGGCGAGGAAGTGGGTAGCAGCTAGGCGCTCATAGTGCCCGGAAGCGGGGCCGAAGCCTAGGCACACTGGCAACTTCTGTTGATCCAGTGCAAGGCAAAGGTCGATCTTAGATGAATTTCGTCGAGCCCGTGGTTGCCGGGAACGCATCCAAGATTTTCCGAAAATTTAAAAAACACCCGCCTCTAACCCCGCCGCCATGGTCTGCCCGAGCAACTGGCACTCCGCGAGCCCGGCTTCGGTTAGCTCGCCTTTGAGAATCACCGGCACGCCAATCGCGCGCCAACGCAACCCCGCCACTATCCGCTCGATCGCCGTGCGCGCGCCGCTACCATCATTACCGGCGCGAATGAACGCGCCATAAGGTAACCCCTGGGTGTGCTCCAGGCAGGGGTGATAGATCCGATCGAAAAAATCCTTGAGCGCGCCGGACATATACCCAAAGTTCTCGGGGGTTCCGAGCAAGATTCCAGAAGCTCCGCGCACGTCCTCGGCGCTCGTCGACAAAGCGGTACGGACACACACCTCGATACCAATGATGTCGGGATCGCTGGCACCTATGACGACCGCGTCCCGCATCCGCGACGTGCCCCCGGTCGCGGAGTGATAGACGATCAACAAGCGCTTAGTCATATTAATCACCATGTTCAGCGGTGAACTGCCGTTTCTAGGGTAATACTATGCGCCTTACTTCACGCGACCTTCGAATCACCGAGCGGACACAACCTATGCGACAAAAATTGATCGAGCATTTACCGGTACCAGGTGGCGACTATCAGATCGCCCGCTGGGCGGGAACTTCCACTTGTTTATTAGCAATCCACGGCATCACGGCGTCGCACATGGCGTGGCCCTCGGTGGTTGATTGCCTCGGGGGTGATTACACGATACTGGCACCGGATCTGCGGGGCCGCGGCGCAAACAATGCGCTGCCTGCGCCCTACGGACTAAAAGCCCATGTAACGGATCTGCTCGCGACCCTCGATCACTATCGCATCGATCAATGCATCGTTACCGGACACTCACTGGGCGCGTACATCGCGCTCGAACTGGTAACCGCGGCACCCGATCGAATCAACGGGTTAGTTTTAGTCGATGGCGGTCTCGCCTTGCCGCTGCGCGAAGGCACGACACCGGAACACGTCATCGCGGGCGTGTTAGGGCCGGCGCTCAAGCGCTTGGATATGCGCTTCGCCGATCGCGCGGCCTATCACGTGTTCTGGCGGCAGCACCCGGCGTTTCAAGATCCCGGCGCGTGGAATCCGTATGTGGAAGCGTATGTCGATTACGATTTGACGGGGACCCCGCCGGAGATGGTGCCCAAGGTCAACCGCGAAGCAGTGCGGGTTGATGCCTACGGCCCACTCGATCCGACGATGGTGACGTTAATCGATCGCGTGCAGAAGCCGATGCGTTTGCTGACGGCTCCGCGCGGTTTACTTAATCAAGCGCAGCCGTTGCTGCCGTTGCACGCGATCGCTGACAAGTGCGCGCGTCTCCCGCAGCTACACCATGTCGAAATCGCGGATACCAATCACTATTCGATCGTGACCGGCAGCGGTCGCACCGAAGTCGCGCGCCACCTCGATGAATTCGTCGCGGCTTTTGGCTAAGGAGGGAGAGATGCAGCTCAAGGGATCATGCCATTGTGGGAAAGTACGGTTTCAACTCGGATCCGCGCACCCATATCCGTTTAATCTGTGCTACTGCTCGGTCTGCCGCAAGACCGCAGGCGGTGGTGGCTACGCGATTAACTTAGGTGGCGAAGCTGCGAGCATGAAGGTGCGCGGCGAGCAGCATCTCAGTATTTATCAGGCGAGGATCCCGGATGCGGCGGGTCGCCGTAAGAAAAGCCCGGCGCGGAGGCACTTTTGTCAGCATTGCGGTAGCCCGCTGTGGGTGTGGGATCCGCGTTGGCCGGAATTGATTCATCCCTTCGCTTCCGCCATCGACACGCCTTTGCCGGTGCCACCCGAGCGGGTCCATTTAATGCTCGGATCGGTTGCCGACTGGGTCAAACCGACAATTTCAAAGCGCGATCAAACCTACTGCGAGTATCCGCGGGAATCGCTCGCGGAGTGGCATCGACGCCTGAAATTGGAGTGCTAAACCTTTGTGCGGTAGAACTCGACATAGAAACGGACCGCGCCCAGAGGGGCGATGTGATGCAGCACTTCGGGTTGAACAGTGCCGGTGGTGGTTCGATCGAGGATGAACGTCGCATTCAAGGCGTCCACCGTATACCGCAGGCCGCCTTCGAGAACGACAATTTTTGCCCAAACGCCTTTCTTCGTCGAATGATCTTTTAGCAGCCCGGCCGGGATAGTCGCGGCGCTGAATTCAGGCGTGCGTTTATACGGCTCGAAATCTGCTGGCCACTCGAAACGCGCACACAACGGGCACTCAAGATCCTGCCCTAGATGAAGCTCGCGCCCCTCGCGGCTCTCTACCCAGCTGCGATCCGCGAACGGCGGTCGATGACGAACATGTTGGCGATGTCCACACACAAGAATCGCAATCCAATCACCTGCCAGGTCTTGGACGAGAGCGGTGATCGCGCGGTGCATGGTCTAAATGTACTCCGCGTCCGTCTCAGGTTTCTAGCCAAAAAGTAACCGGACCGTCATTCACGAGAGCGACCTGCATATCAACGCCGAATGCGCCGCTCGCGACCGTGCGATGACGTTGTTTAGCGTGGGCGACGAGTTCCGCGAAACGCGTTGCACCGAGTGTAGGCGGCGCGGCCGAGGTGAAACTCGCACGAGTTCCCTTCGTGGTATCGGCAGCGAGGGTGAATTGCGGGACCAGCAACAGGCCACCGGCGATGTCCCTGAGGCTTAGGTTCATGCGACCCGTTGGATCGGGAAATACCCGATAGCCAAGCAGCCGTTCCAGCAGGCGCTCCGCGTCGCCGGCGCTATCCTGCGGTTGTACTCCAACGAACACGAGTAGTCCGCGCTCGATCATACCGACAACGACGCCGTCAACCGTGACTGACGTCTGGGTTACCCGTTGGAGCAGACCAATCACACACCCAATCGACTAAGCGGTTTTTTGTCGCTGCTCGCGCTTGCGATCGTGTTCTTTTAAATAGCGCTTGCGAACACGAATCGCGGTCGGCGTGACTTCAACCAGCTCATCGTCGCCGATGAACTCCAGGGCTTGTTCTAAATCGAATTTGATCGGCGGTGTCAGCAGCAAATTTTCATCAGTTCCGGCCGCGCGGATGTTGGTAAGTTGTTTCGCCTTCAATGGATTGACGACTAAATCGTTATCCCGTGAATGCAGGCCGACGATCATCCCTTCGTAGACTTCATCGCCGTGACTCACGTAGAGACGCCCACGCTCTTGCAAGCTGAATAACGCATAGGCCAGTGCTTTGCCGGCGCCGTTGGCGATCAACACCCCGTTGGTGCGGCCGCCAATATTGCCAGGTTTGATCGGGCCATATTTTTCGAAGGTGTGGTAGAGCAGGCCTTCGCCAAAGGTTACGGTCATAAACTCGGTTCGAAAACCGATTAAGCCGCGCGCCGGGATCGAGTAATCAAGGCGTACGCGCCCCTTTCCATCCGGCACCATTTCAATGAGAGCACCTTTGCGCGAGCCCAGCCGTTCCATCACCGCGCCCTGTGCGGTTAACGGGACATCCACTGTCAACTGCTCGTAAGGCTCGCATTGGATACCGTCTACGTCCTTCAAGATTACCTGCGGCCGACCCACCGCGAGTTCGTAGCCCTCACGCCGCATGTTCTCGATCAGGATCGCCAGGTGCAGCTCGCCGCGGCCCGAGACATTGAAAACTTTCGGATCATTAGTGAACTCCACGCGCAGGGCGACGTTATGAATGAGTTCGCGCTGCAAGCGTTCGCCGATTTGACGCGAGGTTACGAACTGACCTTCGCGCCCGACGAACGGCGAATCCGAAACTTCGAAACTCATACTGACCGTGGGTTCGTCTACGAGCAGCGGCGGCATGGCTTCGACTGCACCCGGCGCGCACAAGGTATCCGAGATCCGTGGCGCTTCGATGCCGGTCAACGCGATGATATCGCCCGCCCGCGCTTCCGTGCGAGCTTCACGGATCAAGCCGTGAAAGCCCAAGACTTCGAGGACGCGTCCGTTGCGCGTCGCGCCGGTGGCGTCAACGATCGTGACATTGGTGCTGGGTTTAATGGTGCCGCGGGTTATGCGGCCGATGCAGATTGCCCCTACGTAGCTCGAATAATCGAGCGAGCTGACCTGGAGCTGAAAGGGCCCATCGACATCGACATCCGGCGGCGGTACGTGTTCGATGACGGTCTCGAACAACGCGTTCATATCCTGTTCTTCGCCGTTCGGCGTAGGGCGCGCATAGCCCAATGTCGCCGAGGTATACACTACGGGGAAATCGAGCTGTTCTTCGGTCGCGCCCAAGCGATCGAACAAGTCGAAAGTTTGATCTAGCACCCATTCCGGTCGCGCGCCGGGACGATCAATTTTATTAATAACGACGATCGGGCGCAGGCCCTGGGCGAAGGCTTTATGGGTGACGAAGCGGGTTTGCGGCATTGGACCATCTACCGCGTCGACCAGCAGCAGGACTGAGTCCACCATCGACAGAATTCGCTCGACTTCGCCGCCGAAGTCCGCGTGACCAGGGGTGTCGACAATATTGATGCGGTAATCGCGCCAGTTGATCGCGGTGTTCTTGGCGAGAATTGTGATCCCACGCTCGCGCTCGAGATCGTTGCTGTCCATCAGGCGCTCGCCGGTATCTTTGCGCACGCTTAAGGTGCCTGATTGTCGTAGCAGCTGATCAACCAGGGTGGTTTTGCCATGATCGACGTGCGCGATAATGGCGATATTACGGAGGTTTTGTATCACGAGGGGGGTCCGGTCGGGCGAAAAAGGGCGCCATTATACGCACGGCAATGCGATCGAGCGTTAGTGGGACGTTCTAATGAAACCGTTATCGCGAGCCGCTATTAATGCAAGGTGAATCGTGGAGGCATTGCCCGATGCGGGCTTTAGACCTTAATCGCTATAATCCGGTGCCGCGCGGCATATCGCGTCGCGATCCTCTGAATTCTGTAAAAAGCGATTCCATGCCACAGCCCATCGCCGCGATCGACCTTGGTTCCAATAGCTTTCATCTCATCGTAGCCGAGCCGCAGAACGGTCGATTCAAAGTCTTGGACCGGATGCGGGAAGCCGTTCGACTCGCGGCTGGCATGGATTCCGATAGCTGCCTTACCGAAGCTGCGATGGACCGCGCACTCGGGTGTATGGAGCGCTTCGGTGAACGGGTTCGTCACTTACCGCACGCCGCGGTGCGGGCCGTAGGAACCAACGCCTTACGGCGCGCGCGCAACGCCAGCAGCTTCATGCGCGAAGCCGAAGCCGCCTTAGGCCATCCCATTGATGTGGTGTCCGGGATTGAGGAAGCGCGCCTCATTTATCTCGGCGTTGCCCACGGCCTCGCCGAAGCCAGCGATATGCGGCTGGTCATGGACATCGGCGGTGGCAGCACTGAGCTCATCATCGGTCAGCGCTTTGAACCACTCGCGATGGAAAGTCTGCACATAGGCTGTGTGAGTATGACCGAGCGCTTCTTTGGTGATGGACGCATCGATGCTAAACGCTTTCGTGCTGCCGAAATCGCGGCCCGCCAGGAGTTCGAGCCGATCGAGGAAGCGTTTCGTAGCCACGGCTGGCAATCCGCGATAGGTGCCTCGGGAAGTTTGATCGCGATTGCTGAGGCGCTGTCCACGCATGGCTGGAGTGATGAAGGAATCACCCTTCCTGGCTTACGCAAGCTTCGTCAGGCGGTGCTCGATCTCGGCACCATCGGCGCCTTAGCCGAACTTAAAATTCGCGACGATCGTCGCCCGGTCTTTGTTGGTGGCTGCGCCATCGCGCTCGGTGCGTTTGAAGAAATCGGCATCGACGCGATGCGGATCTCCGATAGCGCACTGCGTGAAGGGGTGCTCTATGACTTGATGGGGCGCATCCATCATGAGGACGCACGAGCGCACACGGTCACGCATTTGATACAACGCTTTACGGTCGACCGCCAGCACGTCACGCGGATCGCGGCGAGCGCGCGCGCGTTATTCGCGCAGGTTATCGAGTACTGGGGATTAGATTCGGAAGAACACGGGAATCTGCTCGGTTGGGCCGCGAGTCTGCACGAGATCGGGACGACCGTCTCGCACTCGCAGTACCACAAGCACGGTGCCTATCTCTTGCAGCACCTCGACATGCCGGGCTTTTCGCGGGGCGAGCAACGGCGCCTGGCATTCCTCGTTCGCGCGCATCGTCGCAAGTATCCGCTGGCCGATCTCGCCCTGCTCAGCGAGGAAGATCAAGTGCTGCTTCCAAAATTGGGGGTTTTATTGCGGCTTTCCGTGGTCTTGCACCGAGCGCGTCGCGCCGAACCGATCCCGGCAGTGTCGCTCAAGGTCGAGGGTGTCGCTTTAAAACTCGGCCTGCCGAAAAAATGGTTGGACGATCACGCCTTGGTCGCCGCGGACCTCGAGCAGGAAGCAAGTTACCTCAAGGCAGTCGGGTTCAAGCTCAAGCTCAAGTAAGCGCTGATCTCAGCGCCTCTCCGCGCATCATTCGCAGAGCTGTTCCAGCAACTGCAGTTGCGCATCGCGCTGTTTCGCGCCAGCTTTTACTCGATAGTAGTTACCGTCGCTTTGTAACGACCACGCGCGCGCGTTGTCTACCAGATAGATCTCCAGGCCTTCCTTGATTACGCGATCGCGCAGCCGCTTATCTTCGATCGGGAAACAGACTTCTATGCGATTGAAGAAATTGCGCCCCATCCAGTCGCCGCTCGACAAGTACACTTCTTTCGCGGTGTCGTGTTGGAAATAGAACACCCGGCTGTGTTCGAGAAAGCGGCCGACAATGGAGCGCACCCGAATGTTCTCCGAAATCCCTGCAATCCCCGGCCGCAAGGCGCAGATGCCGCGTACGATGAGATCGATTTTGACCCCGGCGCGCGAGGCTTTGTAGAGCGCGGCGATCACATTGACCTCGAGCAACGCATTCATTTTGGCGATGATCCGGGCGGGTCTCCCAGTTTGAGCGTGGGCCGTTTCGCGCTCAATGAGTTCGATGATCTTGTTATGAAAATTAAAAGGCGACTGAATCAGTTTTTTCAGCTTCCCGGCGCGGCCCGGCGCCGTGAGTTGATGGAATATCTTCTGGACGTCAACACCCATGAGGTGATCACAGGTGAATAAGCCAATATCGGTGTACTGCCGTGCGGTACGTGGATGGTAGTTGCCCGTTGCGAGGTGCACGTAGCGACGCAGCAGCTTGCCCTCGCGGCGCAGAATCAAAATCATTTTGGAGTGTGTTTTAAACCCGACGACACCATAGACCACGTGCGCGCCAGCTTCCTGAAGATCGGTCGCGAGTTCGATATTCGCTTGTTCATCGAAGCGTGCTTTAAGCTCGATGATCACTGTCACTTCTTTCCCCGCGCGTGCGGCATCGACCAGGGCTTTGACGATCGGGGAATCAGCGCCGGTGCGATATAGCGTCTGTCGGATCACGAGCACGTCGGGATCGGCGGCGGCTTGGCGCAGTAATTCCACCACCGGCGCAAAAGACTCAAACGGATGGTGCAGGAGTAAGTCGCCGCGCCGAATGGTGGCGAACAGGTCAGAATTCATCGGCAGTCGGCGTGGCCGACTCGGAGTGAACACCGGAAATTTCAGCTTTGGCCGATCGAGCATGTCCGGGACCGTCATCAAGCGGGTGAGATTAACCGGGCCATTGCACTGAAAAATATCATCGGGGCCGAGATTGAATTCGTGCTGGAGCAGGCTAATCATTTCCGCTGGGCAGCCGTCGGCGACTTCAAGGCGTACCGCATCTCCAAATCGACGCTGATGCAATTCGCCTTCCAGTGCGAGCAAGAGATCATCCACGTCCTCGTCTTCGACAAACAATTCGCTATTGCGGGTTACCCGAAACTGATAACAGCCAGTGACTTGCATCCCGGGAAACAAATCATCGACATGGGCGTGGATAATCGACGACAAAAACACAAACTCATGCGCATGTGCGGCGTGCTCGGGCGGAACGTTGACCACACGCGGTAGTGCGCGCGGCGCCTGCACGATGGCGATCGCACTGTTACGGCCGAAGGCATCGGTGCCTTCCAGCGACACTAGAAAATTGAGGCTTTTATTCAGAATTCGCGGGAACGGATGCGAAGGGTCGAGCCCGATCGGGCTCAGCACCGGCAGCAATTCGCGATAAAAATAGCGCTTTACCCAGCGTGCCTGACGCGCGTTCCATTCACCGCGCCTTAAGAACAGGATCCCTTCCGCCGCGAGCTGCGGGGTCAGTAACTCATTGAGCATCTGATATTGCTCGGCGACCAGCGCGTGGGCAATTTCGCTGATGCGCCGTAATTGGTCAGCGGGGCTGAGCTGATCAGGCCCGACCCGTGCCGCCTGGAGGGCGACTTGTTCCTTTAGGCCGGCGACGCGGATTTCAAAAAACTCATCGAGATTACTGCTCGCGATACACAGGTAACGCAGGCGTTCAAGCAGCGGATTGCTCTCATCTTTAGCTTGTTCAAGCACGCGACGATTGAAGGCGAGCAGGGAAAGCTCGCGATTGATATAAAGAGCGGGGTCGGTCGTGTCGAATGTTTTAGCGTCCATAGGGCTGGTCTCGGGCGTATGCGCTGATTAAGATGCGCCCCCTTCTTCAAAGTTCAGTATAACGGGCATAAGACCAAGAATGAGCGTAACTCGTACCACCAAGCGCCACGCGACTCGCGCGACTACCATGGCCGAACGGGCCGATAAGCACCGCTTATACGAGAACTCCGTCCAGGACTCCGCGAGTGAACTCGATTTCGTCGAATCAACTTTTCGCGCGCTGCGCGGCCGTGCCGCCCGCACCCTGCGTGAGGACTTCTGTGGCACCGCGAGTGTGGCTACCGAGTGGGTACGTCGAGGTCGACTTCATCATGCCTGCGGAGTTGATCTCGATCCCGGTGTGCTGACTTGGGGGCTCGCGCACAACGTGAGTCGCCTGACTCCTGGCGAAGGTCAACGCCTGACCTTGATTGAAGGCGATGTGCTGAAAACCAAGACCCCGGGCCAGGATCTCGTGCTAGCGATGAATTTCAGCTACTGGATCTTTAAAACCCGCGCGAGCTTGCGCGAGTACTTTCGCTCGACCCGTTCAGGGCTCGCGAAGGATGGCGCGTTTATCCTGGATTGCTTTGGCGGCTACGACGCCTTTCGGGTACTGCGCGAACGCCGCGAGCTTGCTCGTTTTACGTATATTTGGGACCAGGCGAGCTATAACCCCGTCAACGGCGATCTGCGTTGCCATATTCATTACCGCTTTCCAGACGGGTCAAAACTCGACCACGCCTTCACGTATGACTGGCGGTTGTGGACCCTGCCCGAGATCCAAGAGGTCTTGTCCGAGGCGGGATTCAGTACAACTTTAGTCTACTGGCAGGGGTGGGATGCGGAGGCGGAGGATGGGGATGGCAATTTTCAACCTGTGACCAGCGCCGATCCCGACGCAGGGTGGATCGCCTACCTCGTCGCGCTTAAGTAGATGTCATCTACTTGTCATAATCCAGTTCGACAATGCCGCACGGTTGCCCGGTCGGGCCTAGATCACTTGGGGAGATTCTCGATGTCACGAATGAAACAACAGGTCGCGCACGCGTGCACCCTGGGCTTGCTACTGGCTTTTGGCCAAGCGACGCAGGCGGAAGCTCCGGTCGATACGGTTGATCCCGGGCTCCCGGATTACGCAACCGTCAGCGGTGTTTCCGGCAACCTCTCCAGCGTCGGCTCCGACACCTTGGCGAATCTGATGACCTTGTGGGCTGAGGAATTCAAAAAGCTCTATCCGAATGTGCATGTCCAAATCCAAGCCGCCGGCTCCAGTACCGCGCCGCCGGCCCTGACCGAGGGGACCGCGAATCTCGGTCCGATGAGCCGCCAAATGAAGAGTGAAGAAGTCACGTCGTTCGAGGGGAAGTACGGTTATAAACCAACCGCCATCCCCGTTGCCGTTGATGCCTTAGCGATCTTTGTCCACAAGGACAATCCACTCCAAGGCCTTTCGATCCCGCAGGTCGATGCGATCTTCTCCGCAACGCGGTTATGTGGTTATGACCGCGACGTGACAACCTGGGGTGACCTTGAGGTCGCGGGCGAACTCGCGAGTCAGAATATTCAGTTATTCGGCCGTAACTCGGTGTCCGGAACCTACGGCTACTTCAAGGAGTTCGCGCTGTGTAAGGGCGACTACAAGAATACGGTTAACGAACAACCAGGGTCGGCGTCGGTGGTCCAAGGGATCACGAAATCCATCAACGCCATCGGCTATTCGGGAGAGGGCTACCGGACTTCAGGGGTCAAAATGGTGCCGCTGGCAAAGAAGACCGGTGGCGAGTTCGTCGAGCCAAGCAAAGATAACGCCCTATCAGGTAAGTACCCGCTATCTAGATTCTTATTTATCTATGTTAACAAACAACCAAATCAAGCGCTCCCACCCCTGGAAGTGGAATTCATTCGGATGGTGTTATCGAAAGTTGGTCAAAACACTGTCATAAAGGACGGCTACATTCCGTTACCCGTGAAAGTTGCCGAAAAGTACCTCAGCAGTATAGGTTCGTAATCGGGCGCCTTACCGGAGACTCGAACCGGTTGTAGCGGGGCGGTTCGAGTCTCCGCATCCCTGAGGGCGACTCGGCGACATCGTGGCCAGCGTTTGTTCATAATGGCGCTCCTTGGGAGCGACGGCCCTCGCGCCACGTAATGAAATAGAATCTAAATTAGGCCTACCCTTAGTGACCGACGTCCTTTTATCCGCACTCGGAAAGGCCGAATTGCAGCACCGTGGGCGCCGGATGCTCAAAGATCGCCTGTTCGGCGCAACGATGGCCATCGGAGGGGTCACCGTCATCGTCGCGATCGTGACGATCTTCTTCTTCCTGTTATGGGTCGTGGTGCCGTTATTTCGCGGAGCAACTCTGGCACCTCGCAGTACAGTCGAGTTCCCCGTCACGGACGTCGTTCACCTTGCGCTGAACGAGTACGCCGACATCGGCTTCGCACTGAGCGCCCAAGGGCGTTATCGGTTTTTCCAAACCAGTGATGGCACGAAGCTTGGTGCAGGCGATCTTCTCCCCGCCGGCGCGCGGCTCACGCTGCTGAATGCTCCGAACCATGGCTCGCAGACCTTGACACTGGCACTCGACTCCGGCGAAGCCGTATTGGCGCGCGCCGCCTATCACGTGAGCTTTACCGAGAATCGAAGAATTACTCAGCCTGAAGTAATTTTTCCGTTCGGCGCGACCCCCATCCGTGCCGCGCCAAGCGAGTTGCCCATCACCGTGATTACCGCGGAGGCGAACGACAGCACGGCAACGATTGCGGCGCTGACCGATCGCCACACTCTTTACCTAACGCATCTCGCGAAGGTTGAATCCCTGCTCGGCGACGAATCAAGTCTCGAACAAACCCAGGTTGAGATTTCGGTTGCGGCGTCGGATATCGCCTATGCCTTAATGGATATAGATCAAAATGAACTGTACCTGCTCTCCAAAAAGGGGCACATCAGCTTTTACGACATTCGCGATAAGACCGCGCCGAAAATCGTCGAAGAACTCCGGGTCGTACCCGCCGGCACAACCATAACCGCCGCCAGCTTCCTGAGCAGCGGCATTTCGTTATTGATCGGTGACAGCAAGGGCCGAATCACACAGTGGTTTCCCGTGCGCGACAACGAAAATAACTACCGACTCACACGGGTCCGTACGTTCAGCAGTCTCGCCGGCCCGATTACGCAACTAGCCCCGGAGTATTCGCGCAAGGGCTTTATCGCGCTCGATGCGAAGGGCAACCTCGGGATCTTTCATGCGACCGCCAAGCGCACCTTGTTAGTGAAACCCACCTTAGTGGCCGGGCCGCGCGGGTTGGCGATCGCACCCCGCGCCGATGCGTTGGCGATCCTCGATAACGAGCAGCGTTTGCATACCTTCGAAGTGTCGAACAAGCATCCAGAAGTGTCGTGGCGAGCGCTGTGGGGGAAGGTGTGGTACGAAGGGCGGGCGCAACCCGAATATCTGTGGCAGTCGTCCTCGGCGAGTAGCGATTTTGAACCGAAGTTCAGTTTGACACCGCTGGCCTTCGGCACGATCAAGGCAGCGTTTTATGCGATGCTTTTTGCGATCCCGATTGCGATCTTCGGTGCAATTTATACCGCCTATTTCATGCAATCCCGACTGCGCATGATCGTGAAACCCTCGATCGAAATCATGGCCGCGTTGCCGACGGTAATTTTGGGCTTCCTCGCTGGCCTGTGGCTTGCACCGCTGATCGAGACTCATCTGATCGGCGTACTCGGCGCGACATTCCTATTCCCGTTCGTGATCTTTTTTTCGGCGTGGTGTTGGTCGCGCCTACCGGACACCTTCCAGCAGCGACTCCCGGACGGCACCGAAACCCTGCTGTTAATTCCGGTCATCTGCGCGACTTTGTGGATCGCGATGACGGTAAGCCAGCCCTTGGAGCAGTGGTGGTTTGATGGCAACCTGCCGCTCTGGCTCGCCCAGGAGCTGGGCATCACCTACGATCAGCGCAATTCCCTGGTAGTCGGGATCGCGATGGGCTTTGCCGTAATCCCGAATATCTATTCGATCAGCGAGGACGCAGTGTTTGGCGTCCCTCGACAGCTCACCACCGGCTCGCTCGCGCTCGGCGCGACGCCCTGGCAAACCGTGACCCGCGTGGTGTTACTCACCGCGAGCCCCGGAATCTTTTCCGCGGTGATGATCGGGCTGGGGCGAGCCGTGGGCGAGACGATGATTGTGTTGATGTCGACAGGCAACACCCCGATCATGGATCTGAATATCTTTCAGGGCTTCCGCGCACTGTCCGCCAATATCGCAGTAGAAATGCCCGAATCCGAAGTGAACAGCACCCATTATCGAATTTTATTCCTCGCGGCACTGGTGCTGTTCGCCGTCACCTTTGTCTTTAATACGATCGCGGAAGTCGTGCGCCAACGTTTGCGCACTAAATACGGCAACTTGTAGACGATGCGCCAGAATTTCCCACAGTGGGTCGCGAGCGGTACACCCTGGGTCTGGTTAACCGCTGGCGCGGTCAGCCTGAGTTTGGTCATGGTGTTCGGGTTGTTGATTTTGGTCGGCGCGAACGGCTTGGCGCATTTTTGGCCCGGTCGGGTCGCCGCGCTTGAGCTAAGACTCGTCGACGGCGGGGTCGCCCGGGTGCTTGGCGAAATCGTGGACGAGGAAACGGTGGCCGTCGCTCGCGTGCGTGATGCGGGTGGCATAGTCCCCGACGACATGCTCGTGGTTACACGCTATCTCATCAAAGTCGGTAATCGCGACTTCAGCGGCAACGATTTCCGTTGGATCGCCGAAACCGAAATCACCAAACTCGAGTATCCGAGCGATGCTGTCGTTGCCGAACGCTCAGAGTGGGGTAACTTTTACGGATTTGCGCAGAGCCTGCGCGAAGCCGACGACCCCGTTGTCACAGAAAATCTCTGGGACGCCGTCGCCGAGCGATTAGCGCGAAGCGCCGCGTTTCGCGCCGAAATTGCGCAAATTGAACGCCACGAAATCGGCGGCATCAATTATCAAATCGAACGGCTGCGATTACGCGAACGTGAACGCGCGAACGACCCGGCGGCGCTAGCAACGGCGGCCGCTTCGCGCGCCGATCTTCAGACCCAGTTTTCTGCCCTGACCAAAAAGCTGGCCGACCTACGCAAGCAAAACCAGCGCGACAAATTGATTGCCCACACCAGCGACGGGACCGAAGCCGCCATTCCGCTCAGCAGCATCGTGCGGGCTTTTCGTCCGAACCAGATGTCGTGGTGGCAGAAGGTGCGCCACTACGGGATAAAACTCGCCGAATTCACCACCGACGAACCCCGCGAAGCGAATACCGAGGGGGGGGTCTTCCCGGCTATTTTCGGTACCGTGCTCATGGTGATCGTGATGTCCATCGTGGCGACACCGTTTGGCGTGGTCGCGGCGATCTATTTGCGCGAGTACGCCAGACCCGGCCCGGTGACGGCCGCGATTCGGATTGCGGTGAATAATCTCGCGGGCGTTCCATCGGTGGTCTACGGGGTGTTCGGTTTTGGCTTCTTCGTGTATTTCCTGGGCGGCTCGATCGATCAAATTTTCTTTTCAAACAAACTACCCGCGCCAACCTTTGGTACGCCGGGATTGCTGTGGTCGTCGCTGACCCTGGCCTTGCTAACGGTGCCGGTGGTGATTGTCGCGACTGAAGAAGGCCTGACCCGGATCCCCCGCGCGATTCGAGAAGGCAGCTTGGCGCTCGGCGCGACCAAGGCTGAAACTCTCTGGCGCACGGTGTTGCCGATGGCAACTCCCGCGATGATGACCGGTTTAATTCTCGCCGTGGCGCGGGCAGCCGGCGAAGTCGCGCCGCTGATGATGGTCGGGGTGGTAAAACTCGCTCCGTCGCTGCCGTTGGATACGGATTTTCCTTTTCTGCACCTGGACCGAAAGTTCATGCATCTAGGGTTTCATATCTACGACGTCGGCTTCCAAAGCCCAAACGTCGAAGCCGCGCGCCCGCTCGTTTACGCGACAGCGCTGCTGTTAGTGGTCATCATCATGTCGCTGAATCTGGCGGCGATTCAGATCAGGAACCGCTTGCGCGAGAAATACAATGCAGCAGACCATTAAGACCCCCGACCAAAGCACGGAGCATCCGGTGTCCAGTCCTTCACTGAGTCACGGCGTGGATATCCGCGCCCTGCGGTCCACACCCCCTGATCCGGTGGCGCCTACCACGCCGCAGGAGTGCTTGCGCGTGGAGAACCTGTCATTGTGGTACGCGGAAAAACGCGCGCTGCACGATATCAGTCTGGTGATCCCGGAGAAGCGAGTCACCGCCTTCATTGGGCCGAGCGGTTGTGGGAAATCGACGTTACTGCGCTGCTTCAACCGGTTGAATGAACTGATTCTGAGTGTGCGCACTGAAGGTGCGATCAAACTCAAGGGGAACGATATCCTTGATCCGACGGTAAACGTCGCCAATCTCCGCCGCCGCGTCGGCATGGTATTCCAGAAGCCAAACCCGTTTCCCAAATCAATTTACGAAAACGTGGCCTATGGCTTACGGATCCAGGGCGTTAACAATCGGCGAGTATTAGATCGCGCGGTTGAAGAGGCGCTGCGGGCGGCGGCGCTGTGGGAGGAAGTCCGCGACCGTGTGCATGACAGCGCGCTGGGGCTCTCCGGTGGCCAACAACAGCGCCTGGTGATTGCGCGGGCAATCGCCATCGAGCCCGAAGTGCTCTTGCTCGACGAACCGGCGTCCGCGCTCGATCCGATTTCAACCCTCAAAATCGAAGAACTGGTCTACGAACTCAAACAGAATTACACGATCGTGATCGTGACCCATAATATGCAACAAGCCGCACGCGTCTCGGATCACACCGCGTTCATGTATATGGGCAGTCTGGTCGAATTTGGTGACACCCGAACCTTGTTCACGACGCCGCGCCAGAAGCAGACGGAAGACTACATTACCGGACGCTACGGCTAATCCCGAGGATAGCAGCCATCATGGTTTTATCACGTACCCACCACATTTCTCAGCAGTTCGATAAAGAGCTGGAAGAAATTCGCTCGAAAGTTTTAAGTATGGGCGGTCTGGTAGAGGAGCTACTGAGCCACGTACTGGATGCGATGTCCAAGAACGATCTGGAACTCGCCGAGCAGATCGCCGCCAGCGACTACCGTGTCAATGACATGGAAGTTGATATCGATGGCGAGTGCACCGCGATTCTGCTGCGACGTCAACCGGCGGCGGGTGATCTGCGCTTAGTTTTGGCAATCAGCAAAATAATCGGCGATCTTGAGCGGGTCGGCGACGAAGTCAAAAAAGTTGCCCGCATCGTTTCCAATTTCAGCAATACCGGCAGCCAGCGGTCTTATTATGTTGGCGTGCTCGCGATGGGCTATCACGTGCGGCGCATGTTACGCGCCGCATTGGATGCCTTCGCGCGTATGGATTCGCACGCGGCGCTCGAAGTTGCGCAGGAAGATCTCGAGGTCGACAAGGAACTCGAAGCGGTGATGCGTCAGTTGATCACCTACATGATGGAAGATCCTCGCAATATCCGCGGTGTGCTCGACGCGGTGCTCGCGGCGCGTGCGTTCGAGCGCATAGGGGACCACGCCGACAACATCTGTGAGAACGCAATCTTCTTGGTCGAAGGCAAGGATGTGCGCCATGTGGCGCTCGAAGACGTGCGACAGCAGCTGGAGCAGGGGCGCGGGACGTGAAGGTTCCTCCCTCTCCGGCGAGGGCCGGCGAGAAGGCGAGAATCGAACCTTCTCACCCCACATGGCGTTTAACCAGATAGTCGATTAGCAATGCTCCCGGCGGACGATCTCCTTGCTCCTGACGCAATCCGTGATCCGCACAGTTTTTTCCTTCGCTTGCGCGAACACGATCCGGTGTTCTGGAGTCCTCGTCACAAAGTATTCATTTTAACTTCGCACCGGGAAGTTGATCGCGCGTTCCGCGATAAGACTTTATCGTCGGCGCGCGCAATGGCGAGCTTTCGACAAAAACTCTCAATCCGTCACACGGAATTGCTAACCCACGCCATGGCACTCCTCGATGGCTGGATGCTGTTGAACGACCCGCCTGACCACACGCGATTACGCGACCCGGTACGGCGCTCGTTTACGCCGGCGGCGACGGACGCGTTGATCCCTCGGATCACGGCCCGTGTCGACCGGTTACTGGACGAGCTTGGCGATGAAGCGGATATCGTCGGCGACTTTGCCCAGCCACTCACCGCGATGGTGATATGCGATCTCCTGGGAATCGATGTCGGTGAGCGCGAATTCCTACGGCAATGGACGCGGGATTTCGGCCAATTGATCTACGGTGCCTCATCGCACAATCCCGATTACGCGGAAACAGTCGCGCGCGCAGGCGACGCGTTCTTCGCACGGCTGCGCCCAACCGCCGCCGCGAAACGTACCGCCCCGTGCAACGATTTAATGAGCCACCTGCTGGCGACCTCACACGCCGAAGCCTGGACCGAGGCCGAGTTACTCGGTACCTGCTCGATGCTGCTGTTCGCGGGGCATGACACGACCTCGGCATTAATCGCCTCCAGCACCCGCGCCCTATTGCAGCACCCCGAAGCGCTCGCGCGTTTTGTGCACGAGCCGGATCTCACAACGTCGGCGATTGAAGAGTTTCTGCGATTCGACGGCCCCTCGAAAAACTTCGTACGAGTCGCGACCGCAACCCACGAACGTGGTGGCCATGAGATCGCAGCAGGCGCGCATCTCTGGCTCGCGATCCTCGGTGCCAATCAAGATCCGGCGGTATTTGAAAACCCCGCGAGCCTACTGCTGGACCGTGATCCTAATCCGCACATTTCGTTCGGTGCCGGGATCCATTTCTGCGTCGGAGCGGCGCTCGCGCGCACCGAAGCGCGAATCGCGCTGCCGCGCCTATTCGCGCGCTACCCGAAACTTAAACTCGCCACCCGCGACCACCAATGGAGTACAACGATTGTCGACCGTACTTTACTGAGCCTACCGGTCATTACGCACTAGCGTGTGGCTGGGCGTGCGATTCAAGCAGCGTGGCAGGCGCTAGACGTGGCGCAGTGTGGCTACTGCCAGTCACGACAGATCATGTCGGCCACCGCGCTACCGGCGAGTAATCGCGCGCCGAGCGATCCCGACATCTTGCAGAAATACCTGGTGAATAAATATTCGCGCGCGGCACGCACCGAGGATCGCGCGCTCGGCTAAGCATATGCCACCAGATCCGCATTCATGGGGTAAAAGTCGATTGGTCCGCCGAACGACAATGCCAAGGCAGGAATGAAAGGACCAGTCGACTCTTACCCCATGAACTAAGTTGCGCGATTGACCCTCTCGGACTACGCTCGGCGCTCTGATTCTCAAGGTCAGCGCGCGGGCGGAAGGGGGAGTTCGATGTCCAAGCTACGCATCGAAAACCGCGGCGTGGTGCCTGAGCGCAACCCTCCGTAAGTTTTTTGGCGGTGATGTCATGATGCGACTGAGTACCTTTGACGACTATCCCTTCCACCAAGCGCCGACACCGTTCGCGACCGTGGCTACCTCAGATGCGCACTACAACGACGGCTACTTCTGTGCCTTCTATGCGCCGGACTGGTATTTCTTCACGGGCTTGCGCCTGCACCCGAACGTCAACGTCATCGACGGCTGGGCGGCGGTCGCCCATGAGAATCGTCAGACCGTGGTGCGGGCCACGCGTGCCCTGCACCCGCGTTATGGTGAGTTGGCGGTGGGGCCGCTGCGCTACGAGATCCTCGAACCCATGAAGCGGCTGCGCCTGGTGGCGAGCGAGAATCCATCCGGCGTCGAATTCGACGTCGTGCTTGAAGCGCAGTCGCCACCCTTCATCGAAGATCGTTATCAACATTTCAAGTACGGAGCGGTGGTCAACGATCTGATTCGGTATACCCAGATCTGTCGCGCTAGCGGCCATGCGCGAATCAACGGACAGCGGGTTGAGATCACTGACTGGCACGCGATGCGCGATCATTCCTGGGGCGTGCGCTCGTCGATGGCGGTCCCGACGGGCATCAAGGGGATCGGCGATGGCGAGCACGCCGAGCACCGCGCCTTGCGCATGTGGGTGCCGTTCCAGGTCGAAGACCACTGTGGCTTCTACAATACCCATGAGAATTCGGCAGGCCACACCCTCGATTTTGAAGGTCGCCTGGATTACCTCGATGGTCACGCGATCAGGCTCATTGCCGTGCGGCACGAACTCCAGTACCTGAGCGGCACACGGCGACCGATCGGCGGCCGGATCGAACTTGATGGCGAGGATGGTGTGACGCGTAGTTACACCTTGCGTCTGGTCGGCACGCCCGCCGATGTGCAGGGCGGCGGCTATTATCGCGGCTGGCGCGACGGCCTGGGCCCCGGTATTTATCGCGGCGTAGACGTTGTCGAACACGATCGCTACGACGTTAGTCCTGGCCCCGAAATCAGCGGCCCGCCGCATGTCCCGGTGCAGTATCGTCTGGGTCCGACGGAATATCCGATGGCGATGGTCGGACCGGGCGCCGCCGCCGGCATGGCGCACTTCGAACACACCCTGAGCGGCGCTTATCCGCGTTACGGATTCGCGTAACGCTTAACTACCCCCAACGATGAAACAAAGAGGGGACGGAGGGATTAAAGTTTAATCCCCTTTCCCTTTGGAATTTCCAGAGTTCGGTGGATTATATCGCCATTACGAACGAATAGCGGCTTGATGCCGAGCGATATTAGTTTTTGGGAAGTACAACGTCACCGAATGTTTAAGGTGAAGTTGGGGGCACGAGGCGTTAATGCCGCTTTTACCCCGGCGGCCCTCGATCTCAGCGAAGTTAAGTCGATCGCGAATTTGTGCCGCAGATGAATCTGCCTCGCAGCCGGAAGTAGACTATTCGTTCAGTCCGAGTCCCGCATGAAAAGCTCGTATGGCCAGTCCCGCATCGGCCGCGATTCGCGAAACATCCGGCAATGCCTCGCAATAGCTCTCAATCGTATTCGAGGCTAACGGCATCCATTTATCAATCCAAGAGCGGATGACGTCCGCGTTGCCGGCGTTGCCCTTCACCGCGAAGCGGACGAGCGCACTTGACCATCGGCGACTGCGATCCGAATCACGCAGCTGCGCCTCGAGTAACAAGGAAAGTAAAGTATCGCTGTTGCGGCGCGCGGCGCTCGCCAGCGGCCGCAATATGCCTTCATCGATCGCGGGCATGGCGACCAAGTTCAGCGCAACGAAGGCTTCGCCCCAATCGTACGCAATCAGCACTTTTTCCATCAGTTCGCGTGCGCCCTGCCATCCGGCATGATTTCCCCAGTGTTCGCGTTCGGTTTCGCCAAAACCGGCACCGGGCCGGTTACGCCCGAGCTCCACAGTCCGGTAGGCGACCTGCTGCATCCAGCGCATCTGGTCAGCACTCTGAAAGGCGGCGCAGTTATTAATGGTACTCGTCGGTGCGACCACGACTATATAAGAAGAAGCCATTCGCACCGTGTTCAGTAGATAACGCATTGGCGTGTAGTGCGTAGCAAGCGACTTGGCCCAATCTCCCGTCAAACCTTTGTCGTGTTCGAGTTCGTCATGTTGGTCTACGAGACCATCGACGTAAATTTCTTGTCCGTTTTGTAACGTATTATAAGTGCGGTAAATGATTTCATCGGGGTCACGAAAATCGTCCCAGTCAGGATGCTTGAGTGGACTATCATTCCGATATTGGCGCAGCCAGCGGTTCATGAACACATCCGTGTCGAGTTCCATCGGCTTTGCCGGATCGCGCGTGTTGTGCAGCGTCTTAACCGACACGATCTCGTACTCGCTCGGCCGCCGTCGGGTACCTGCCAGGTGGGACCACGTCTTGAGCGGCTGCAGCTCTGTTTCCTGTTCCCGGTTTTCCATGGTTACCTCCGCGACGACGCGGCTAAAATTGTTTGTTCAGATAGAAGCGGGAATAGGTGGTTTCCGCATCGATTTGCCCAGCAAACGAAGCAAGTACGCTCGAGAGTTCCTGCATGGCGAACGCGCGCCCGAGGATCGCCGACATCGTCTTCCGGCGGATGAAGCACTCGTTCTCGGTTTGGATGCGCGTTAAGCCGATGCCATTGTTAATTTCAAAATGTTTGCCGGGATTGTCTTCTGCTAACGCTTCAAGCACAGCATTCGAGATTTCGCCGGTCTTAAGCACCGGGCCGACCATATTGTTCTTCGTTAAATCAGTGCCAGTGGTCAAGGTCTGCCTCGCTTTCGCATGTGCGCGCGTACGGGTGTTGATTGATTGGCGCTAAGTCGATCGCCTATTCGTAGAAGACCTCAACGATATCGAATTTGACCCAACCCGCGTCCTCGACGGTCATTTCCCGCGGCAACGATTCACCCCCCTGGAGCCGGATGCGCATCGTTGAATGCGGCCGCGTCCGTAACGTAGGCCCGATGAAGTGTGGGGCAACAGCCGCCGCAACCCCATCCATCGTCAACGCAGTATCGACCGTTACCATAGTCAAGACGAAGTGGTCTTCGAAATTAACGACAATCGGCAACTCAGTCATGCGGCCTCCGCAACTCCGATTCCGACATCTCTCTCGTGTTCATGGCCTTCCCAAGCCCATTCGTAGTTGCTGGCATCCTTGCCTTGCTCACCCGGAGCCATATCGAAGGATTGAAGGACACCTTCGAAATTCGCGGGTTGAATCTCGCCGTCGACGTACCGGTCGATAATGCTTTTGTGATCGGCGTAGCGCGCCGGCTCCTGAGCGAAGATCCATTGGCAAACCGGAGAGCAGAAACTATAGCGCCGTCCGTCGTGATCGCTCGTATACCCACGGCAGCTATGCCCGGCGTTAGCCGTGCCAGTGGCGGACAACCCGCAGATATTGCAGAGCATTGGTAGCGCCTCCGGGATTGTCAGATCCTCGCGGCCGTTGCGAATGTTCTCGGCAACCACGTCCCACATTTTTCCCCACGTATCGTTCCAGCCCGGGTACTTTTCTTCCAGCCAGACGCGCTCTGCCTGAGTTACACCGCCTGAAGGATCCCAGAAAACCGTTTTGCGCACGAGCCAAATCTCTAATTGTGCGCCGTGATGGTAATAGTCGATCGTCTCCACAAAGTAATCCCAGTACCACGGCTTATCGAGGCCTAGATCCAAAATCGCGCGTTCGAATTGCGCAATGATGTATTCCTGGACAAATTCCTTAAACGACTTTCCACGGTGTGCGAGTGGCGTATGGTAGTCAATTGCCGGTCCAGTTAGGGTGAAAAACAGACGCCAATTACGCCAGAATGAAATATCAACGGCGCGCTGCACCTCCGCTTTTTTGCCATTCGCGATCAGCACCTTCATCGCGGCGGCACCAATCTGCGAATGGCGCGCTTCGTCGGTCTGTACGCTGGAGCACATATTGGAGAAACTGTAGTCCCCCGCATTTGCCGCGTCGGCGGCCAGCCCGAGAAATTGCACATTTTGTGAACCCTTGCTCCGTCGCAAACGTGAGCATAATCGCCATAGTCGCGGCATCGCGACTTTGGATGGTATCGTCCAATGCCAGCCGCGAGGCAACCGGGGCCCAACCATTCGTATGCAGCATTCTATGTGCGAAATCGAACTGGCGTGATTTTTCCGTGTAAGCGTGGGCAAAGAAAAGTTGCATCTGGGTGTGGCGGATTTCGTCCAAGCAGCCGAGTGTCGCCATATTGCGCCAGCCGGACGCTTTGCCGAAGCGTGCCATTTTAGATTCGCCGACCACAGCGGTGTATTCAGGTAGACAAACAGCACCAAAGTGTAATCTCAGTATCGCTTGCCAGCCTTTATCCGCTTGGTCGTAGAAGTTTGAGCGAGCGAGTACCGCACGAACAGAATAAGCTTCTGCATCTTTCGTTGATTGAATATCGACATATCCACGGTAAGAAACTTTGTATGGTTCGTCGAAAGCTTCCCACTGATCACTACTGAGTCCGAATTTGTCGCTCATGTCGTCAGGAAAGAGTTCTTCTTCGGTGACGTAACGCGGGGTCCAGTTCGTTGCGCGGCCAAGGTTGTACCAATCGGATCTATCGAGTAGCGCCATGATCAATTCTCCTAGCCAGGTTGTCCTGCGCGTGAGCGGCACAATTCGCCACGAAAAGTCAAGGGGAGCGCAACCCAGTGCGCGTCGGCCTGTAAACAGGCACGTAGCAGCGCTGGACCGATGCCCAAATCAGTTGCTGAACAGCGTCAGCTACAGCAGGATTTATGACGAGAAATGACGTTACTTATCGAGAGATTTAAGCGGTTAGCTTGGCATTACACCCGTCTAAAAACCGCGCACCGACCGCTACTTAACCTCTGAGCACGCTCACGCGATTGACAGCGTTCGTCACCCGGGGTGGTACGCAAAAGTAAAATTCGTATTGGGCGAACGAATCGAAAATATCACGCGCCAGATGAGGTCGCAGATTAGCAACACGGAATGCCCAACCGGACAGTGTGCGCACTCGACGCTTGCGTTAACGGAACGAAAAATTTGTCGCTTTCTTTTCGATTACGGGTTGGACAACAAATCGTAACGCTTCAATTTGATTGGGAAGTATGGAAATAGAACAACCATGGTGACGCTGGCGAATAACCTTACGACTTGTCCCCGGCCGCGAAGAAGCCTCGGGGCCGCTGTACTTTATAACGCGATCAACCAACCGAATTGGTTACGAGTACGAATCGAATGGCGCGACCTTCGTAACGTCAACATAGACATCGTTGCCTTCGATCTTCGTTGGATAAACCGTCAGCCTGCAGTCCATTGGATTAACGCCTTTACCGCTGCGCACGTCGAACTCCCACAGGTGCGCCGTGCACGTAAGCACGTGGCCTTCAAGCTTTCCGTCGATCAATTCGAATCCTTGGTGCGGACACAAACTCTGAAAGGCCTTCAATTCGCCGCCGCTCGCAAACACGACTAAAACCCCAGTTCCGTCACTTGTCTCGAAGGACGCCATGTCGCCTTCCCAAACATCATCCAATGTGCATATTTTTTCGAACGCCATAAACCCAGAACCTCCTCCCTCTATGCGTTAACGAAAATAATTCGAACGATCGCGGTCAGCCGTACACCGCCACACTACACATTCTAAGCAAGACTCGTCTTTGGCGATGCTGGATGCAACCATCGCATACCTGTGGTCTGAAGGCATGATCAATATCGCCCTGGCCAGCACCTCTGTTCGGGAATTACATGAATACGAGGTTCGTGCAGCGCTTAGAATTAAGGTCCTCTCCAAGTTACGCACGGAGTGTCCATAAAAATGCAAACACCTAGATTTACTTCGCTTGCGCGCACCTTTCGCCTGTGCTTAGCTATGATTAGCTAAATAGAGGTGTGCGATGCGAAAAGTTAACATTCATGAGGCGAAAACCACTCTATCGCAGTTGGTAGAAGCGGCCGAGGCTGGCGAACGGGTGGTATTGGCGAGGGCCGGGAAGTCCGTGGTCGAACTCGTCCAGCTGGCGAAAAAGCGCGGGATTAAACTTGGTGTGCTTAAGGGGCGCTTACCGCAAAAATTGTTGGATGATGTCGCCAAACCCTTGACCAAGACACAGGTCAAGCGCCTTTTCGGCACGGCTGCAGAACCGTGAGGATTCTGCTCGACACACATATCGTGCTTTGGGCGCTTGCGGACAGTCCGCGACTCTCAGCGCGGGCTCGAGAGGTACTCACAGATCCAGCCAATGACTGCTGGGTAAGTAGTGGCAGCGTCTGGGAAATCGTCATCAAAGTGGCTCTCGGCAAGCACCACCTCGGTTTCCCATTGGCGCAACTAGAGGCCGCCATCGCCGAAGCAGGATTCCAAAGCCTTGACGTCACGATGCGACACGCGTTGGCCGTGGAATATGTAAAAACGCCCCACGCTGATCCGTTCGACCGCTTGTTGCTCGCACAGTGTGAGGTCGAAACGCTGCGCCTTCTGACGACAGACAAGTCGTTGAGCCAACTGCACGTCGCGCTAGCCTGTTAGTGCAAGAATTATGGAACGTCCAGCGAATTGACGGGACCGAAATACGGGGACACCGGCAGGTCAGAGAATACGGGGCGAATACGGGACACCCACTGATCCCTCCCCAAAAAAATTAGTTCCGAATCGATGGGTGTCCCCGATTTACGCCAGCAATCTTTAGCGAAAGCTTGGAGCGCTTCGCGCAGGAGGTGATGCCGCGGTTTCGGTGAAACCTATCGCCTGGGCTCAAGCCAAGGCACAATTCGCGATACAATTCGGAGACCGATTCAGTGTCGCCGATTAATCAACAACGGCTCACACACAAGATTTCTGACAAGCTCGCGGTTATACGAAGCGCCTTATCCATCAGTTCGATCATGCTCAAGGCATATCTCCTCTTGTAACGTCAAGAAGTGCCGCCGTTTCCGGCAGCCCCTGTCCTGCTGGCAACGCCTATCGGGTTCATTGGGCGCTTTCGTGCCCGTCGAAAAGATGACGTTTGGCGCGTGCTATTTATTCCCGGCACTGCCCTTTGCCAGCCCTATCCCACGGAATCGAGCGTCGAGTGCGGGGAAATGGAAGGCTCCTGAAGGACTGGTCAGCGGCGGCTGTTTCGCTCGGCATTTCGCGCGGCGTTATCGATGCATCACGTTTAATGCACGGGGTTATCCGCGGAAAACGGTGTCAGGTTTAATTAGCGCGGCGGTGTTAAATCTCCAAGTAGGGTCGAGGACTGGCGCGCCGGTGTAGGTCGAAGTTTGTGTTCTCTGTTGCTCGCCCTTTCGTACGCGAGTGTCACAGCATCTCGACCCTGCCTCGTTTCCAGCCCCCGCCACCGCAAACGCAGCGAGCGGTTTTCCCGCACTACGCTTTCCTGTCAGTTTCGCGCCAAGGCTTATGCGACCTATCCGGTCGGCACAACTTTCTGCGCGGGTCGACGTAGTCGGTACTCGTTAAACGGTCCCAATGCGTCATACAACCAACGCCTACTCCATCGCCGCCAACCAAAGCCGTGACCCTGCCGGGAACGCATCAAATAGTGTCGTATCTACGGCGAAACCCAGTCCTTAACGTAACGAAGACACCGACTCGAATGCCCCACCGCAAAATAGTTCACCCAACCTCGCAAGATCGGGGCGATGCTTGCCACCACCCCTCCCACAGGCTGCGAACAATGGCGACGGAACACTTCCTTGAGCTGGTGCAATAACGCCGTGCGCTTCTTCAGCATCGGCGTGTACTGCGCTCGCCAGACCCCGCGTCGACTACGGACTCGGCGAAAGTCGAAGCCCAAAAAACCAAAGCTCTCGCTTCGGCAGAGATCGACCTTGCGGCTCTTCGCTTCATTAATTTCTACGTGCAGCTTGGCTAACTCTTCTCGTAATCGTTTCTTCACCGCCCGCAGCAGCCAGTCGTGGCGCGAATGCGCATCGACCAGCACCACAATGTCATCCGCATAACGCGCATGTTCAACATACAGACATGCACGTACAGCCCCCAACATCGCCACGTCCCTTCAGCCTTCGCCTTGGCGTATAGCTTCCGTCTCAGGTCTTGCAATTCCATAGGCGCCTTTATCATCTCGCCCCGGCCCCCCGTGTTGACGAAACCTCTACTCAAGGCAAGGCCCCTTCGCTCCACGGACGTTAACCCGGCTCCTCGCTACTACGAGCCCGTCCGACTCCCGCTCATCGTCGGCCGCTTTCCCGGGAGCACCGGTTATACGGCCTACCTTGCTCCGACTATTTCTCGTCGGGACGAGACGGGTCTCTCCAGTTGCTTAGCATGTCCTGGTCATCATGCCGTTGATAATCAACCCGCCGGAGAGTGCCGCCGCCTCAATCAGTGTGCGTCGCCCACTTGCTGCCTTCACCCGTTTATTGCGAGCTCAGCCTCCGGGTCACTGTCATTTCGAGGCCACTTCTCGTTCGCTTGCGCTACGGCCTGATAATTCGCCGCCATCCTCACGATGACGTTGTCGATAGGCTTCAACGTAGCGGTCTCCCAACACGCCGCCATTTTAGCTACGGGGCCCTGATTTCTACCCCGGCAGGCTGTCTCCTGCTGAACACGCCAGCCTTCGCTGGACGCACAATAAACCTGACAGCGTTTCCCAGTCTTACCTTGAGAGTGCGCCTCGCTAAGTCATGCTCAGCGCGTCCCCCGACGCGCATGGCGGCGTTGGAACTCGGAGGATGTGCTCGCTATTCCTCCTCGTCGCGCCTTGCCCTGCACACCAAGGAACACACAGCGCACGACGTTCAACTGCCGTTTCTAGGATAATCAGCGCTCCCGCGCCGACGCGTCACGACCGCCATGGCGCTCGACGAACCTAACTGACGAGAACCGCGACATGTCCTCAATCACCACCGCCGACGGCGTCAACCTCTATTACGAAGAGACTGGCACCGGCACGCCTGTCGTCTTCGTCCACGAATTCGCGGGCGACTCTCGCAGTTGGGAGCCCCAGGTGCGGCATTTCGCGCGGCGTTATCGATGCATCACGTTTAATGCACGGGGTTATCCGCCCTCCGCGGTTCCGGAGTCGAGCGACAGCTATTCGCAGGACCACGCACGTGACGACATCCTTGCCGTGCTCGACGGCCTCGACATCGCACAAGCGCATATCGTCGGACTTTCGATGGGCGCCTTTGCGACCTTGCATTTCGGCATACGCCATGGCCCGCGAGCGCTGTCCCTGGTTGTCGCGGGCTGTGGCTATGGCGCGCACCCTGATGGTTACCTTGAATTTCAAGCCCACGCCCGCGAGAACGCGGCGTTGATTCGCACCCAAGGGATTGCGCACTTCGCTTCGACCTACGGCCATGGGCCAGGCCGGGTGCAATTGAAGGCGAAAGATCCGCGCGGGTTCGCCGAATTCATTCGAATCTTTTCGGATCACTCCGATCTCGGCTCGGCCAATACCATGGCGGGTTACCAAGGGCGACGATCGTCGCTGTACCAACTTACCGACTTGCTCCGCGCGACGACGACGCCTACCTTGATCGTCGCCGGCGACGAAGACGAACCAACCCTCGAACCCAGTCTGATGTTGAAACGCACCCTGCCGGCTGCAGCGCTTGCCGTGCTGCCCAATAGTGGACATGTCCTGAACCTAGAAGAGCCTGCACTGTTCAATTATCTCGTCGAACAATTCTTTCAGCAGGTTGAATCCGGGCGCTGGGCAGTCCGCACAGCATGACCCCGCGAACCATGACTCGGGGCGCGCTAGCCCATCTGCGGGTAATAGATCTCACTCGCCTGCGCTCAGGACCCACCTGCGTGCGGCAGTTCGCCGATTGGGGTGCGGATGTCATCAAGATCGAACAACCGAAGGAAGGTGACGACGGCTTAGGCAACCGCGGCGGTGGCGATTTTCAGAACCTCCATCGCAATAAACGTTCGCTGACCTTAAACCTGAAAGACCCGCGCGGGCTCGCGATACTAAAACAACTCGTGCACACCACGGACATCTTGGTCGAGAACTATCGACCAGCGGTTAAGCAACGGCTTGGGATCGACTACGACACGTTGGCTGCCGAGAATCCGCGCCTTATCTACGCGAGCATTTCGGGCTTTGGGGAGACCGGCCCGTATCGTGATCACGCCGGGTTCGACCAAATCGCACAGGGCATGGGGGGATTGATGTGGACGACCGGGCACCGGGGACAAGGACCGCTGCGCGCCGGCACCGCGGTTGCCGATTCTAGTGCTGGTTTATTCGCGGCGCTCGGTATTTTGATCGCGCTCGCCGAGCGTACTCAATCGGGGCGCGGCCAATGGGTAACGACCTCGCTGCTCGCGGCGATGATCAACGTCATGGATTTTCAAGCCGCTCGCTGGCTCGTCGATGGCGAAATTCCTGGCCAGGCGGGCAACGATCATCCAACCTCGATGCCCACCAGTGTGTATCCAACCGCTGATGGTTTCGTCAATATTGCCGCCAGTGGAAATACAATTTACGCGCGACTATGCACCGCGTTGGAGGCACCGGAACTCATCCACCAGCCTGACTTCGCCACCGCCGATCTCCGTTCGGCGCAGCGCGTCGCGCTGAACGACGCGATCAGCGCGCGGACGGTAACCTGGTCTTCCGGTGATCTCATCGCCGCGCTCAATTCGGCCGGCGTACCGTGTGGACCGATCTACAAAATGAATGAGGTCTTCGCGGATCGCCAAGTACAGTACCTCGCCCTGGCGACGGATGTTCCGACACCGTCCGGTGACACTTTGGCGCTGGTCGCTCCGGCGTTTACGCTCTCGCGCACGCCAGCGCAGCTTCGTCGAACGATCGGACCCGCGGGCGAGCATAAAGACGAAATTCTGCGTGCGCTTGGGCTGAGCGATGAAGAGATCGCGACGCTGAGCCGCGATCACGTAGTGTAATCAGCCATCCCGCGCGTCGTAATGCGAGCAGCGCCGCGATGGGAAGCCAATTAACTAAGCGATGCTGACGGAAAATTACCTAAACTGTCGCCACACAAAGCGCGAGGATTGGTGGATATGAAAGTGCCCAGTGCATGGCTGTTCTCGATCATGCTGGTGGCGGGGCGCGCACTCGCCGTGGAAGATTTCATCAGTGGCAACGTCGTGAACGCCACGGGCGCGCCGGAAGCCGGCGTGTGGGTCATCGCGGAAACGACGGCAACGCCCACACCACTGCGCAAAATCGTGGTGACCGACGAGGCGGGAAAATTCGTGGTACCGGAATTACCCGCGGTCAATTTCAAGATGTGGGTACGTGGTTATGGCTTGGTCGATTCGAGTCCGGTGGAGGCCGCGGTCGGTACACAACTAACCCTTAAAGTTGCGGCTGCGGCGGATGCACTCGAGGCCGCGCAGGTTTATCCCGCAAGCTATTGGCTTACTTTGTTTGCGCCGCCTGTTGGCGCGTTTGGCCTTGCCAATGCCGCGGGCGAGGGCGGAGTCTTCAGTCACGAGAGTAAGGCACAAACGCGCGATCCATTTGCTGGCCCCGCGCAATGGTTTGCGCAGTTCAAGCTCAGTTGCGTGCTGTGTCATCAGGTGGGTAGCCCGCCCACTAGGTTGGCGGAAAGCGCGGCTTTCGATCACGGATTCCTAAAAGCCGCCGGCATGAATTATTTCGCCGATACGCTTGGGCGTGCGCGTCTTTTATCCGCGATGACGGCATGGGGCACGCAGCTGGCGCAGGGCGCGGTGCCGCAAGCGCCACCACGGCCACGTGGGATCGAACGTAATTTCGTGATCACGCAATGGGCGTGGGGCGATGAGTTCACCTATGCGCATGATGAGATCGCGACCGATAAACGCAACCCAACCGTCAATGCCAATGGGCCGGTGTACGGGGTTGATCTTGCGAACGATTATTTGCTGGTCGTCGACCCCAACACGCACCGCGCTGAGCGCATCAAAGTGCCGACGCGCGATGGCTTCAGTACGCCGTGGGGACAACAAACGTATAAAGCGCTGAATGGCGATGTAACGTCTCCCTATGGTTTTGGTTCGTTAGGCGATCCTTGGCCGGGGGGTGAGCCATCACATACAGGCGTGTATAAAAATCCCGCGAATCCGCATAACCCCATGATGGATGCGCAAGGTCGAGTCTGGTTAACCACCCAAATCCGACGGCAATGGGCGCAGGACCTGCCAAAATTTTGCCAAGACGATCCCGTCATCATCAACAACCACCACCATCGTCAACTTGGCGTTTACGATCCGAAATCGAAAACCTGGGAACTCGTCGATACCTGCACGGGCACACATCATTTGCAATTTGATGCTGACGGCGTGATTTGGACGAGCGGTGACGACTTCGCAGTCGGTTGGTTTAATCCCGCGAAGTACGATCCGAAAAACCCCGCAACGCTCGAACAGGCGATTGGTTATTCCGAGGTGCGTTTGGATACCGATGGCGACGGTAAAGCCGATCGCTCGTTGGTTGGCTTTCAATATGGCGTGATCCCCAACCCGCGGGATCGCGCGGTGTGGTCGGCCATCCCACCCGGTATTTCGAGCCCTCCGGGCGAACCTGGCTGGCTTTTGCGCTATGACCCGGCGACTAACAAGCACGAGGCATTTTTGCCGCCCGCGCCCGGCATCGGGCCACGCGGCGTGGATGTGGACAGCACGGGCCAGGTATGGACAGCACTCGCAGGCAGTGGCCAACTCGCAAAATTCGAGCGCAGTCGTTGTCAACAAACCTGGGGCGATGGCGCGCAATGTTCGGAAGGTTGGACCTTGTGGCCAACGCCTGGGCCGCGCGCGCAAGGGTTTAGCGCCAATGATCCCCGCGGCAGCACGGACATGCATTACTACCTGTGGGTGGACCAGTTCGACACGCTAGGGCTTGGGAAGGATGTGGTGATCATGAATGGTACCAACTCCGATGCGCTACTCGCCTTCGATCCAAAAACTGAAACATTTACCACCATCCGGGTGCCGTACCCATTGAACACCTACACACGTGGACTGGACGGGCGCATCGACAATCTCGATACCGGGTGGAAAGGGCGCGGCCTGTGGTTTACAAATGGACTCGACCCCATGCTTCATTCCGAACAAGCGAGTTCGTTTCTCGCCAAGGTGCAGTTGCGACCAGACCCGCTCGCGCATTAACGAGATACACGCCGCGCGAATACACGATGATGGTGTTCACTTTTGATAGCCGACCCCGCTTGGTCTCGGGCTTGTTCGGCGTGTACAGTTGGCCTTTCACCTGTTCGTGCTGGTGGCGAATATGTTCATTGCGATCCTCCTGGCCTTCTACCGTGTGCGGACCAAGACGCCGGTCGCGGGTGCAAGCGCGCACGTGCTGGGATGGTTCGTAGGGGGTTTGTCGTGAGCGCCGCGGCACTGCGCGCGCGGATCTACGGCGGAGAGATTATTCGGAGGCCGGCGACGCCGACGTCGCTGGCGTTCGTGGACGGGGTAATGGGTGCGATCGGCACCATCCTCGGACCGGATCCGCGCAGCGCCGAGGTCGACGTCCACGCCGCGCTGGCCGGGCTGAGGGAGCACGCGATGGTGGACAGCGGCTGGTGGGCCGCGATCGCGGCGGTAATCGCCGAGACCGGCTTCGATCTGTCGCAGCAGCGCGTCGACTCCGTGCGTGTCCGCGCGCTAGCGGCGTTCCTAGCGCCCGAGGCCGCGCCGCGCGGCGCCTACGCGGTCCATCGCGACACCTGGTACGCGAACCCGGCGTGCCAGGTGAACTGGTGGTTGGCGGTGCACGACGTCGACGAGACTGAGAGCTTCGCGTTCTATCCGGAGTACTTCGCGCGCCCAATCGCCAACGACTCCGCGCTGCTCGATTACACCAAACCGCCCCAGCTAGGCTCCGACGGTCGCTGGCTCCCGGCGCACGCGCCCGATGCGTTGGTGCGCCCACCTGCGAGCGAAGCGCAGCGCTTCTCCCTCGCCAGGGGTGAGCTGCTGCTGTTCTCTGGGGCGCATCTGCACGGCGGGGTGCCGGTCACGAGCGGGCGGATCCGCTTCAGCCTCGACTTCCGCACGGTGGATGAGGGCGACCTCGCCGAGGGCCTCGGCGCGCCCGTGCTCGACGTAGAGTGCAAGGGACAGACGGTGCAGGACTATCTGAAGCTCGGGCCATTAGTAGCCCCCTAAAACGAGGCTGATCATGGGCTCCATCGTTTCTCACACGGCCTATCCCAAGCTGGCGCACCTGGTGTCAAACTGGGAAGTCATCCGCGACGAGTGCGCGGCGCTCGATCGCACGAACATCCTGATAGTGGATCCCGACGGCACGGGGACGGAAAAGCAGAACCCGGATCTACTCAAGACGGTTGCCGCGGTGGGGCGGGCCGGCTGGTTCGATGGCTGGGGACCGGTCAAGGAAAAGTGGCTCAAGTTCGCTCTGGTGTTTGAAGACGAGCGAATGCCGTTCTGGTTAGAGCTCTGCCCGAAGACCGCCCACGTGCTTTCGGCGATGCGCGGGATCCATCTCGCCGGGCTCTCGCTGTTCAAGCCGGGCGGATGGCTTCCTCCGCATAGCCATCCCGAGCTGGCGGCCGGGCAATTCCTGTCCTTCCACCTCGGACTCGAGATGGAGAACGAGTTCAACTATTTGAACGTCGACGGGGAGTTCGTGCGCGAGGAGGAAGGCCGGGGCATCGTGTTCGATGGTTCCAATCTGCACTACGCGTTCAACTTCTCGGAGCGCGATCGCCTCATCCTCTACATCGAGTTCTCGCCGCAGCGGCTGCGCTACGTCCCGGCCTGATTCAGGGGTGCCTGCCGGGTGGCGCACGCTTCCGCGGTTCACGATTCAATACAAACACTACGTCACACCCGTCGCCACTCAGACGTTCCAGGCGTTGAGCCTCGCGAAGCCGAGTTACAATGAAAATCTCGCGGTGTTATCGTCGCGTCCAGCGGCGGCCAGGATTAGCCAGGTGATCCGTGGACCTGGCCCAGCCGCTGGGGGTGCCGAAGAAGCCGGATCCACACGGGTCCGCGGCGCCGCGAACAAGGACGGAATGACATGGACAACAGTTCCACCGATTTTTCCACGACCATCGCGATCATCGCCTCAGGCGCGTTCGGGTCGACGCTCGCTGACGCGCTCAAGGCCGCTGGCTTCACCCAGGTAGCGCTACTTGTCGCGTCCGCGACAGGTGAGGCCGTCGATCTGACCATCGTTGCACTCGAAGACGTGACATGGCGCGAACTTCTCAACATGCAAGCGACCTTGCTCGGAGCCGGACACACCACGTTGTTTTTGACAATTGACGGCGCGAACGTCGTCCAAGGCACCGTCACGGTGCCGGGCCTGACCGCCTGTGTGGAATGTCGGCTACTACAGGCGTTGCCCGCGCACGCCGAGCCAACCCGCGCGATGGGGCAACTTGGCGCGTACCTCAGCGGCAATATTGCCGCCGTCCCAGCCGCGCGGATGACCGACATCACCCACGGTCTTGTCAAAATGGTGGCGGCATTGTCGCGTAACGACAGTGCCGCGCCTGCCCTCACCGCCGCAGCGGTACACCGTGCGGAGGGCACCGAGCTGATCAGCGTGTTGCCCGTCGGCCACTGTACGATTTGCAGTGGCGTTGTCGCGCCTCGCTCGCGTTTCGCGGCGGTGGCCCGCACGGCGTTGGCGCGTGCCTTGGAACTCGAAGGCTTTGCTGCGGAATTGGCGTACTCACCAAGCCCCGCCCCGCACCCGGATCGCTATCGCACGGTCGGGATCTTGGGCGGCGGTACCGCAGGTTATCTCGCCGCCTTGACCCTGCGCCGACGGATCCCCGATCTCGAAGTGACGTTGATCGAATCCAGCAAAATTCCGATCATCAGTGTCGGCGAAGCGACGACCCCCGAAATGGTGCGCTTTCTGCACTCGCCCGGATTACTCGGGCTCGACATCGCCGACTTTCATCGCCGTGTACAACCGTCAATTAAGCTTGGTATCCAGTTTCTATGGGGGGCTACCCCCGATAGCCAGTTCAGTTATCCGTTTCAGTACGCGCCATTGGTCGATCCGATGGTCTACGACGGGCATCTCGATAATCAAAGTGTCGCCGCGCAGTTGATGTACGCTGATCGCGCGCCGCTGCTCGACGCCGGTGGCGGTCGCGCGCACAGCTTGCTCGAAAGCGTTCGCTTCGCTTACCACCTCGACAATGAGCGCTTCGTCGCCTTCCTTAAAGAGGAGGCTATCAGTCGCGGCATCCATTATCTGGATGCCGAGATCCGCGGCGTGGAGATCCGCGATGACGGCGAAAACGTCGATCATCTTGTTACCGCTGATGGCCGCAAGCTGCAGTTTGACTTGTACGTCGATGCGAGCGGTTTTCGATCGGTGTTGATGGAAGGCGCGCTTAAGTCGCCGTTCGTCAGTTATCAATCCAGTTTGTTCACCGATCGCGCGATCGCGACGAACCTGCCGCACGACGGCCTGATCAAACCCTACACGCGCGCGCATGCGTTTGATGCCGGTTGGTGTTGGTCGACCGCGTTCGAGGACCGCGATCACATTGGCTACGTCTACGCCTCGTCGTTTATCAGCGATGACGCCGCAGTGGACGAAATGCACCGCATGCACCCGCGCATGGGCGAGCCACGGCAGGTCAAATTTCGGTCGGGCCGGCACGCGCATTTTTTCAAGGGTAACGTGGTCGCGCTGGGGAATTCCTATGCGTTCGTCGAGCCCCTGGAGTCGACGGCGCTGCATATGGTGATCTATGAACTCGAATATCTGACGAATCACTTTCCGTTACGTAGTGACGTCGCGAGCAAGGCCCGCCTGACCGAGAAGATGAATGATCTGTGGGATCAGTTGCGGTGGTTCCTGGCGATTCATTACCGCTTCAACCGCCGCCTGGACACGGAATTCTGGCGCGCCGCGCGCGCGGACGCCGATATTAGCGGGGCGCGCGATCGCCTTGAGTTATTTTGCGAGCGCGCACCGCTGTCCGACCGCCCGTCGTTGTTTTATTCGATCATTCCACCGGATTTCTTCTCTGGCGATCACGCCTTCGATACCTTGCTCCTCGGGCAAGGGGTGCCCGCGCGCTTAGGGCCGCCACGCCTCCCCGCGGCAGCCTGGCACCATCGCGCGAAGTTACGCCGCGAGATCGCCGCGCATGCCTTGCCGTTAGCCAAGGCCCTGCCGTTATTACGCGATGTACAGCCCGAATTGCTAACGGAATTTATGGCGAACCCGCGCAGCTGGGTCCAGCATTGGATCGCGCGTTAGGGCCTCGCGCACCGTAGAACCCCGACCCCTCGCCTTAGCCAAAATGATAAGCCGAAACCGACTGGCCCCAGATCGTACCGCTGAACGCGTGCTGCCCCGGATCTCCAGCCGCCGCGCCCACCGCCACCATCAACGGCAGTAGGTGTTGTTCGCGTGGATGGCAGGCGCGAGCACCCGGGGCCACGCCCCACTGTGCAAGCCGCGTGTCGCGTTGTGCTGGCGCTACCTCGCACACAGTTTCAGTCAACCAACGATCAAATTCCCGCGCTGGGCCTGCGGGACCACCCAGCGCGCGCAAATTGTGGAAGCTCAGCCCGCTACCAATAATGAGCACATTCTCGTCCCGCAGCACGCTTAGCGCGCGACCGATCGCGAGGTGGCTCGCGGGGTCCAGATCTTCGCGCAGAGATAACTGCAGGATCGGGATGTCCGCCTGCGGAAAACTCACTTTGAGTGGAACGAAAATGCCGTGATCAAAATCACGCTGAAGGTCTTCGTCGCTAGCGATACCGGCCGCGGCGAGCAGCTGCCGCACGCGTGCCGCAAGCTCAGGCGCACCTGGCGCCGGATACGTGAGCTGGTAGGTGTGCGGCGGAAAACCGTAGTAGTCGAACAATAAGCCAGGCTGCGCCGCGGCCAGCACCGTGGGTCGCGGCATTTCCCAGTGCGCGGAGACTACCAGCAGGGCCTGCGGTCGCTGCGGCAGGCAGAGCGGCAATTCGCGCAGATAGGCTTCCATCGCGAGCCAACGCGACGGCTCGTCCGGTGGCGGGTCCATGAAAAAGCACGGGCCGCCGCCGTGGGGAATGAATATCGATGGTTGTCGCATGACTACTTCTTGCTCAGAGACAGGCATCCGCGGTGCGGGAAACGAAGGCCACGAGTTCAGCGGCCGTCTTCAAACGAGGAAACGGAATCAGCCGGTGTACACCGAGATCGCGGTAGCGGTGAGTGAGATCGCGATCAAGCGCAGCCGCCGGCGTGACGCTGATCTCGAGCGGGCCTAGCGCCGCTGGTCGTGAGACTTCGCGGGCTGCCGCGGCAAGGCCGTCCAAACATTTTTGGGTCGCGGCTTCATCCAGCGCAAAACCATACCAGCCATGCGCATATTCAACCGCGCGAAGAAATGCCGCCTTGGTGTGTCCGCCGATGACGATTGGCAGCGCTTGCTGAATGGGCTGGGGTCGTGCCTGAATGCCGTTGAAGATCACGAATTTTCCGGTATAGCCCGGCTGCGGCTGCGACCAAATCGCTTGCATGGCTTGCAAGTAATCGATAGCGCGCGCGCCCTTGTGCTCGAAGCTCACCCCTAACGCTTCGAATTCAGGCTTTAAGTAACCGACCCCAAGCCCGAAGATCAAACGCCCCTTGGACAGCACATCGACACTCGCAAGCTCCTTGGCGAGTACCAGGGGATTGCGTTGCGGGAGAATGATGATCCCGGTGCCAAGCTTCACCGTCTTCGTGTGCGCGGCGATGAAAGCGAGGGCGACCGCTGGATCGAGCAAGGGATACAGCGGTGGCAACGGTGAGGGCGCGACCTGTGGATCCGGGAGCACCACGTGCTCGCCTGTCCACAGTGACTCGAAGCCGGCTGCTTCGGCGGTGCGTGCCACCTGGACCGTGGTGTCCGGGTCGCAGCACGCATTCATATTGATCCCAAACAGTCCGAGTTTCATAAGTACCTCAAAAACTATCAATGGAGGCTGAGACTACCGCGCACGCGGTCGTGCAGCAATGCGACGCGGTGGTGACATGAGCATTGATCGGGACGGACCGCGGAGTGGATACTCCGCGCGCACTCAACCCGAGAATGACTATGTTCCGCAGTGTCGATCGATTTTTGACCACCCATACAGGGAGCCTCCCGCGTCCCGAAGATCTGATCAAGATCATGTACGCGAAAGAGGAAGGTATCGCGATCGATCGTTCGGCGCTCGCGGCGCGGATTGTCACGACGGTAGCCGAGGTCGTGCACCAGCAAGTCGCGGCCGGGATCGATATCGTCAACGACGGTGAGCTGTCTAAACCGAGCTACGCCACCTACATCAAGGATCGCCTCACAGGCTTCGGTGGCACCAGCCAACCACTAATCTACCAAGACCTGGTCGAATTCCCCGACATGGCAAAACGCATGTTTGGCGACCCAGGTCGCGCGCGTCGTAAAACACCGGGCTGCAATGGCCCTATCAAGGTGCACGATCACACCGCACCGATCGTCGATGCGGAAAATCTCCGCGCCGCGATGGACGCGGCGAATGCTACCCGCGGCTTCATGAGCGCAGCGTCGCCCGGCGTTGTCTCACTTTTTTTCAAGAACGACTACTATCCGAGTGATGAACAATATCTCTACGCGATTGCCGAGGCGATGCGCCACGAATACGAAACGATCGCCAAGGCCGGCTTCGTGCTCCAGATTGATTGCCCCGATTTGGCCATGGGTCGCCATATTCAATGTGCGGATCTCAGCCTTGAGGCATTCCGAAAACGCATGCGGTTGCATATCGAAGCACTGAATTTCGCCACCGCGAACATTGCTCCCGAGCAGATGCGCCTGCATCTGTGCTGGGGCAATTACGAAGGCCCCCACCACTGCGACGTACCGTTGAAGGATATTATCGAGGTGGTATTTCAAGCCCGCGCCACCGCCATCTCGTTCGAGGCGGCAAATCCGCGCCACGCGCACGAGTGGAGGGTCTTCGAGACGGTGAAACTGCCGGAAGGCAAGGTGTTGATTCCAGGCGTGCTCGAATCGAAGACGAATTTTATCGAACACCCGGAATTGGCCGCTTCGCCCACTTGGTCGGGCGCGGGAATGTCATTGCTGGTAGCGACTGTGGCTATGGCACCTGGGTGGGCCAGGCGGCGGTGGACCCGCAAATTGTGTTCGCGAAGCTTGCCGCGATGGCCGAGGGTGCGCGACACTCGCGAGTCAGGAGTTTTGGGGCCGCTGATTACCCGGCGCGGCGCTCCGACCTAATCAGACTTCGCCTGCGGTGACAGCACTTCAACTTCGATCTGATTATTCAGACAGTCCTCGCAGGCGGCAAAATCGAGCGAATCGGCGATGCGCGGTCCAGTAGCGGAAGTTGACACCAGGCGGGTGCTGCGCGCGACCCGCTGGCAGTTTTGTCTATCGAAGACTGCCTGCAGGGCTTCGCGGGCCGGTTCGACTCCCTGAATCTTCAGGCAGGCACCGTACGCGTTGGAATCAAAGCCGGTTGGGATCTTCAGTGTAAGCGGCGCACTGACCTGCGCGCGTTCGGTATAGACGCCTAACGATAAATTGATTACCAGCTCGGTTGCGGCTTGTTTGGCGCAGTCTTCGTGCGCGCCCGCGTCGCAGGCAATCAAGAGCGGGCTTATCGCGCCGAACCAAATTCCGCGCATCTAACCTCCTACGCCGTTTAGCGGTGGTCAGCCCTCTCGAATGTGCTATCTCTGCGCTACTGCGCCGACGGAAACTTCGGCGCACGCTTCTCGCGAACCGCCGCCACACCTTCTTTCGCGTCCTCGCCCAGGAAGCACAACATCTCCAGCGCCAAAGAGTTATCGAACGTCGGGCCGGCCATTCGAATCCAATTATTCAGAGACTTCTTGGTGTAGCGGATCGCGGGTTGGCTGCCAACCCCAAGCTTGTGCGCGATTTTGAGCGCGCGTTCCAGGACTTCACCAGCCGGGGCTGAGAACGTCACGAGTCCGATACGCTCGGCTTCCTTGCCATCGATGAAATCCGCCGTCATCAAGTAGTACTTGGCCTTGGTGATCCCGCAGAGGATCGGCCAGATGATCGCCGCGTGATCGCCGGCGGCCACGCCTAATCGCACATGCCCGTCGGTGATCTTCGCCGTTTCACTCATGATGCTAACGTCCGCTAACAACGCGACCGCCAGGCCAGCGCCGACCGCGACTCCGTTAATTGCCGAGATAATCGGCTTATCGCAATCGAGCATGCGATAAACGATGTCAGCTGCTTCCTGCATGGTGTTGGTGATCTTCGCGGCATCACCGACCATCTCCGTAATCCAATCGAGATCGCCGCCGGCCGAGAACGCCTTGTCGCCCGCGCCAGTGACGACCACCACGCGTACCGCGGGATCTTCGTGGACGACCGTCCAAATCTTCGTCAGCTCCCAATGCAGCCGCGCATTGGTCGCGTTCATAGCCTCGGGGCGGTTGAGCGTGATCAGCAACACACCGTGTTCCTGCAGCTCAAAGGTTAGAAATTGAAAGTCGCTGTAGGTCATTGCGGTTAATCCGATTTCAGTGGACGTGATATGGAGCCTTCGCCGGTTGTGCCTTTGTTGAGTCGACTCTTGTACATGGTGGCTTCGCGCGGGACGCCAAAACGCTGCCACATATCGGGGCCGAGCGCGGTCAGGCCACCGTCGACGATGATTGCCTCCCCGGTCACGAAACGAGAATCGTCACAGGCGAGATAAAGCGCGGTGCCAGCGATGTCCTCACCGGTGCCGTGATCCGGAATCGGTTGCAAGCCATCGAGGTGCCGGCCGGCTTCTTCAATTGACACCTGCATCGACTGGGTTAGGCCAGTCAGGATGAAACCCGGACAGATCGCGTTAACCCGGATCCGATCGGGCGCGAGTTGCACGGCGGCCGCACGCGAGAGATTGACCACCGCCGCTTTCGCCGCCGAATACGCGAGTGGCCCGCAGCCGCCCGACAAGCCCGCGACCGAGGCGGTATTGATAATCGCGCCGCCCTGCTTCTGTTTACGCAAGATCCGGGTCGCGTGTTTAATGCCGAAGAACACGCCTTTGACCAGGACATCGAAGGTGTAATCCCACTCGTCTTCTTCGATATCCCACACCGGCCCGATCGCACCACCGACCCCGGCGTTATTGAAGAGGATATCCAGACGCCCGAACTCGTCCACCGCGCATTCGATCATCGCGGCCACATCCATTTCCTTGACCACATCGATCTTGATGAAGCGGGCCGCGCTGGCGGCCCCGGCAGCGGCTGCGAGCTGGAGTGTTTTCGCGCCGTTCTCGGCGTTGAAGTCTGCGATCACGACCTTCGCGCCTTCGGCGAGGAAACGTAAAACCGTGGCCTGCCCCATGCCACTCGCGCCGCCGGTCACGACGGCGACTTTGTCGCGCAATCTCATCTGGTTGTTCTCCTGGTGATGGTTCCTGGCAGTATATCCGTACTGAGCGGTCCCATTGCCAGAGCAGGCGATGACCACAATCACACACAAAATTGGCGTCCCCCAGTAGACTGCAAGGCTGAAATCAAATCCGTGGAGTCACTCATGGCCGATGGCGTAAATAATCCGAGCCCGCGGGACGAAGCCGTGCTCGCCCCGATGCAGGGCACCGTGGTTCAACTCGTCGTCGCGGTAGGGGATCAGGTCCAGGCGGGCGATCCGCTCTGCGTGTTGGAGGCGATGAAGATGGAGCACGTGGTAGTCGCGCCCATCGCCGGACGGATCACCCTGGTCGCGTGCGCACCAGAACAAACGGTGATGCCGGACGAGCTGCTGCTGCGTTTGCAAGCTGGCGCGACCATCGAAGTGCAAGCCGCGCAGGTGATCGCGCGTGATTTAGATCAACTCCGCCCGGACCTGCAAGAATCACTGGCGCGTCATGCGCGAACTTCGGACGCCGCACGTCCCGCGGCAGTCGCTAAACGTCACACCTTAGGTCAACGCACCGCGCGCGAGAACGTCGCGGATCTCTGTGATCCCGGCAGTTTCACCGAGTACGGCGCATTGACCCTCGCAGCGCAGCGCAAGCGCCGCTCGCTTGAAGATCTGATCGACAACACGCCTGCCGACGGCATGGTAGTCGGGATCGGCACCGTCAACGGCACCGCCTTCGGCGAGAAGGCGCGCTGCGTGGTCTTGGCCTATGACTACACCGTGCTCGCCGGCACCCAGGGCTTTCAAAACCATCGCAAGACCGATCGGTTGATCGACCTCGCGCGCAAGTTGAATTTACCCCTGGTGTTCTTCACCGAAGGCGGCGGGGGCCGTCCTGGGGATGTCGATACCGAAAACCTTTTTGCGTCGTGGCTGGAATGCCCAACCTTCACGAACCTCGCACGCCTAAGCGGCAAGGTGCCGTTGATCGGGGTGAATCAGGGCCGCTGCTTCGCCGGCAATGCCGCGATGCTCGGTATTTGCGATGTGATCATCGCGACCGAAGCCTCGAATATCGGCATGGGTGGGCCGGCGATGATCGAAGGCGGCGGACTCGGCGTTTACAAGCCCGAAGACATTGGACCCATCTCCGTGCAACGGCTCACCGGCGTGGTGGATCTCGTGGCCAGGGACGAAGCCCACGCCGTTGCGATGGCGAAGCAATACCTCAGCTACTTCCAGGGTTCAGTGGAGAATTGGCAATGCGCGGATCAGCGGGCGTTGCGTCACTGTATCCCGGAGAACCGATTGCGCATGTACGACATCCGCGAAGTGATCACGCTGCTCGCGGATACCGGTTCGGTGCTCGAATTACGTCCCGATTTCGGGCTCGGCGCGGTGACCGCGTTCATTCGGATCGAAGGTCGCCCGCTTGGGCTGGTCGCAAACAATCCAGGGTTTCTCGCCGGCGCGATCGAAAGCGACGGGGCGAAGAAAATGGCCCGCTTCATGCGCCTGTGTAATGCGTTCAAGATCCCGCTTCTGTTCCTGTGCGATACCCCGGGGATCATGGTCGGTCCGGAAGCCGAGAAGAGCGGCACCGTGCGCCACGCCTCCGAACTGTTCATCGTCGGCGCGCAGCTCGAAGTGCCCTTCGCGACAATCATTCTGCGCAAGTGTTATGGGTTAGGCGCACAAGCGATGGTCGGCGGTCATCTGAAGGCACCGTTGTTTACCGTCGCCTGGCCCACGGGTGAATTCGGACCAATGGGGCTCGAAGGCGCGGTGAAGTTAGGTTTCAAGCGCGAACTCGACGCGCTAGAGGATCCCCTCGCGCGCGATGCCGAGTTCGAACGTATGGTCGAGAAGATGTATCAGCACGGTAAGGCAGTAAATGTCGCGACCTATTTCGAGTTTGACGATGTGATTGATCCACAAGACTCGCGGCAGTGGGTCACGCGATTGCTGGGGTAGCAAGGTACCAACCCGGTGGGTTCGTGCGAGCGTAGACGCTGCCTCGGAGAGTCGAAATCAAATACGCGGTCATACGAGGGAATCGAGCAACGCCTTCGCTTGCTTGAGATCTTTTGTGTCGAAGCCTTCGGTAAACCAGCCGTAGAGCGATGCCAATAGATCGCCTGCTTCGCGGACCTTGCCCTGGTCTTGCCACAGTCGCGCGAGACTCGTCGCGGTGCGCAGTTCCCACGACTTCGCCTGCTGCTGGCGCGCGACGTCGAGCGAGGCGAGATAGTTCTGTTCCGCGCCTGCCACGTCATTTTGAAGTGACAGCATCCAGCCCTTCAGGCGCAACACCTCGGCGAGATGGCAGCGCTCTCCCCAACCCGGCCGCGCAATCTGCGCGAGACTTTCTTCGATCAGGCTTAAGCCCGCTTCAACATCGCCACTCAGGGCATGGCCTTCGGCCAGGACTGCTCGTATATACGGCATCCAAACTCCGCCGCCGTTCGCCTGATAAATCTCCATCGCTCGTCGAAGTTGCGGGATACCCTCGTCAGTTCGACCAGCTAGTAGCGTCGCGATACCCCTGTTTACCTGCGCAAGAACTTCCGATAAATACGGCATGCTGGCGTCACGCCCGACCTGCTCCGCTTCTTCGACCCGTCGAATGAGCGCCTCAGGTTCGCCACGGTAATCAAAAACGAACACCCCGACAATGAGCGCGAAGCCGAGATTAAAAGGGTGTTTAAGCGCACGTGCGTGCGTGCAATTGGCGTCGCTGACCGTGACCGCTTGATCGGGATAGCCCAACATCCAATTCCATTGGGCCGCATAAATGCCGGCCCCTGTTTTCGGATCGCTGCCGATTGAATTGACGATATGGCCATGTCGATCGGGGTGGTACAAGGCGAGAACCTTCTCACCATGCGCACGCGCGGTGATCCACTCGCCATGCCAAGAGTACACAACCGACGCCTGCATGTGCCCGACGATCAAAAGGTCCGGGGTATTGGTCGAAGCAGCCAGCGCGAGAATCTGCTTGACCCAGTCCAGCGCTTCGACCACACGCCCCTGGACCAGAACGTTCATACAAAGCCCCTGGTAGATTGGCATCAGCAGCTCATCGCGCCCCAGGGCTTTAGCCAACGCCAACGCGGGCCGTAAGTTGCTCGCGACTTCCTCCGCTTGCCAGCCTTTGAAAGCCATCCACGCCGTACCCAGTAGCACACGCAGGTCCAGCTCCGCTTCATCACGTCGCGTTGACACTTGTTGATTTCTGATAAGGCCGAGGCCGTTGTTCAAATGCGAAATCGCCTCGTTGAGTGCCAGGCGATTGAAGGCGATGCTGCCTGCCTTCTGCCACATGGGGACCGCTCGCTCGATAAGTCCCGCTGCCGTGAGGTGATGCGCGAGCAACTCCGGCTCGGTATCTTTGGTGCTCGGAAATTTTTCCGCGAGCGCGCGCGCGATCGCAGTATGTAGGAATATCCGGCGGCTCTTCAACAGTGAGTCGTACGCCGCATCCTGGACTAGGGCATGTTTGAAAATGTAGATGGAGTGGGGAGGCGCCCCACGTCGGAATGCGAGGCCTGACTCGGTCAATTGGTCGAGTGCGCGATCGAGTTCAGGCGTGGCGCGGGATGCCACAGCGGCGATCAATTCATAACTAAACTCGCGCCCGATCACCGCGCCAATCTGCGCGATCTCTTTCACTTCGGGAACGCGGTCGAGGCGCGCGACCAGCGAGTCGCGTAAGGTCGCCGGGATGGTGAACGTGTGCGCGCTGCCGACGTAGGCGTAACGCCCACCCACCTCTTTGAGTGTACCGGATTCGAGAATGGATTTAGTCGCCTCCTCGACATACAGCGGCACCCCATCGGTCTTGGCGAGGATTTGCTCCAGCAACTCGGCCGGCAGGGCTTTGTCGTAGGTGAGTCGCGACACCAAGGCACTGCTTTGAGCGTGGGTCAGCTTGGATAAATTTAGCGCCGTGACGTGGCCATGGTGCGACCAGCGGGGCTGGAACTCCGGCCGGTGGGTCAGCACCATGAGCAGCGGCAGGTGACTGATCCGGTCAATCAAGAGATCCAACACCTCCAGGCTGGTCGGATCGGCCCAATGGGCATCTTCGAACAGCATCAGCGTCGGCTGCAGGCGTGCCGCCGCATCGACCAGATCGACCAACGCGCGGATCGTTTCGTCTTTTTGTCGTTGTGGGGTCATCGTTGATGGCCCGTAGCGCGCTTCGCACGGCAGCGACAGAATTGTCGCGATAAAGCGCACGTCAGTAAGCGGGCGCCGATAGCTGCCGACTACCAGCGCTTCGAGCTTGTCTAGCTTGGACTCGCATGACTCATCGTGGCTGAATTTGAGGGCGCGTTCAAAGTTGTCGATGGTCGGATAGAACGCGCTGTTGACAGTGTCGGCAGCAGGAAGGCTTCGCTGATCCGCTCGCACGTGGCCACGCACTCGTACTGGGTCACGCAGTCCACGGCATTGAGGTGGTAGAGACCCTTGGCCCCGTCCTGGTCGCCCTGGCAGACGCTGTCTACGCGCAGGTAACCCGGTTGGTTGTTCGGTCTTGGCGCGCGACGTTGGCCGATAGGGCTGGTAACGGATCGAGTCTTAGTCCATGCCCGGCGGTGGCGTTATCCTTTTCCTGGCCGTACAGCGAGACTTTCACCAGCTTGCCGTGGCTCGCTTCGTCGCCGATCTTCAACAACAACGAGCCAGAGCCGCAGGTCGGATCGTAGACCGTGGTGTTGTTCGTGGTGGGATCGAAGCGAATGCCGAGAACCTGCGCGATCACGCGGCTCACCTCGGAGGGCGTATAGAACTGACCCTTGCTCTTGCCGCTCTCAGTCGCGAAATGCCGCACGAGGTATTCGTACGCATCGCCCAAGAGATCGTCGCCATCGGCGCGGTTGCGTGAGAAATCGAGCGCCGGGTTCTCGAAGATCGAAATCAGATTACCGAGGCGATCGACCATGTCCTTGCCGCTGCCGAGCTTGTTTGGATCGTTGAAATCCGGAAAGTCGGCGAGAGTGTTCTCGCGCGCCAGCGGCGCCAGGATTTTTTTATTGATCTGATCGCCGATGTCAGTCTTGCCCTTGAGCGTGACCATGTCGGCAAAACTCGCGCCCGGCGGAATCGTGATCGGCGCGTACGGCTGGCCCGCGAATTTGTCGCTGACATATTTGACGAACAACAGCACCAGCACGTAATCCTTGTACTGGCTCGCGTCCATCCCGCCGCGCAATTCATCGCAGCTCGCCCACAGCGAGGAATAGAGTTCGGATTTCTTGAGCGCCATCGGAATTTATTGTTGAGTTAACGGCGATTACGCCGTGCTTTTCGCTATGCGACCGGAACGGCTTTTGAGATCCGTGATGCGAGAGGTCAATTACGTTTTAACGTAAGAGCCCAGTAGGCCTGCGCCTACGCGACACCCACGGTCGTTTGAATGACAGGCGTCATCAACGCCGTCACCTGCCACTCGCCAGCGCGACGCTCGAACGCGAGCGGCAACGCGTTGGCGGTGAGTTCCAAGCCGAGATCCACATCGAGTGCACCGCACAGTACGCGCAGCACTCCACCGTGGCTCACCAACAACGGCAGTGGGCCCGGAGTAAGCAGTTCGGCGACCCCACGCAAGGTGCGCTGAATGAATCCATCCATGGTCTCGCCGTTGGGTGGGTTGAATCGCCAATCCATGCCCTCGCTCGTCGTGCCGATGAGATCGCCGAAATAGCGCTCCCGCAGCGCGAGCTTCACAGCGACTGGTTTGCTGGTCATCGCGGCCACGCGCCCCGCGGTGAGCCAGGCGCGTGCCATGTCGCTGGCATAGATGTGATCGAACGCGACCGCGCTAAGACTTCGCGCAGCCGCATCGGCGTCGCCAAACCCTTCGTCGCACAGGGGGATGTCGGGATGCTGAAAGACTCGTGTCATGTTACCGGCGGTGCGACCGTGGCGTAGAAATAAGAAGCGATCCCGGCCTGGCTTTAAGCCGGTCGCGAGCGCTGCCGCGCGCAAGGCCCGTTGCCCGGCCTCATTTTCAAGCAGCGCAGTTGTACTCATAAGGGTTCTGACTCAGTACGTTAGCTTCGAGAATTGCCCACGACTTTCAGGTCGACCAGGTATCAAGATTGAAGCCTTCCGGTAACGGCGCGAACAGCAGCCGTACCGCGCCATCGATACAACGGGTGCGGTGACCGCGGCCAGTGACGTCGGCAGGTAAAAACGTGTCGCCAGCGCGCCATTGTTTGCGCACGCCGTCCGTGGTCTCCACTTCGATGGTTCCTGTAAGCACGGTGACTAACTGCCGCGCCGGCGCGTTATGCCAATCTTGATCCATGCCGGCGGGAAGTTCGATGAATTGCACGTTCGGGGAGGCATACGGATTCGACAGGCGAAGTGTGTGGCCGAAGCCATCGTCGCGTGAGGCTGAAAGCGGAATTTCGATCTCCCGGAATCGCGAATCGCCGGAATCAGTTGCGTAGAACGTGGTGATTTTCATGCTGGTACTCGCTGCTGGAGTGGCGCCAGGCTCGGCAGCGTTCACGCTCACCGCGCTCCAGGCAAAAGCAAAGTGTAAGGCTCCGAGGGCAATGAACTTCAGAAGTTGCATCGGTAATTCGATCTCGCGTAGGGTTGCAGGCCGACTCAAGGTACAGTCGCGCCGAGGAGATTATGGGGCGCTATGCCGCCCTGGGCAAACCCCAACCCAGGTCACACGGCTTGGCGATGTGGCGATCGTGATCCTGGCCTGTCTATACTGGCCACCAGTAGCCGTACTTAATAGTTGCGATTTTTGCTGAAGTCGGAGGATCCGTCGATGCTAGAACTTCGCCCTAATTGTGAATGCTGTAATAAGGATTTTCCACCCGCTTCGCGCGAAGCCCGGATCTGTTCCTTCGAATGCACGTTCTGCGCGACTTGTAGCGAGACGTTGTTAGGCGGTCTTTGCCCGAATTGCGGCGGCGAGCTCGTTGTCCGTCCGATCCGACCGGTCGCCAAACTAGCGAACAATCCTCCGTCGCGCGCTCGCGTCTATAAACCACAAGGCTGCCCTACTTCAGCTTAATAATTGTAAATTCGGCGTGAGCCTAAATCGCTTTATCGCAGCCCGCCGTAGATCGCGCTAACAACCCAGATGGTGAACCTCGATGGTTTCTGAAGTTGAACCAGCCAACGCCGGCGTAAATAATGTCCGTGAGTACGATGCGGTCGTTATCGGTGCCGGCTTTGCCGGTCTGTACATGCTGCATCGATTACGTAATCTGGGCTTGAAAGTTCGCGCGTTCGAAGCAGGCAGCGGTCCTGGCGGCACCTGGTACTGGAACCGGTATCCCGGCGCGCGTTGCGACGTGGTGAGCATGGAGTACTCGTATCAGTTTTCGTCCGAGCTGCAGCAGGAATGGGAATGGAGCGAGCGCTACGCGACTCAACCGGAGATCCTGCGCTACGTAAATCACGTTGCCGATCGTTTCGATCTGCGCCGCGACATTCAATTCAATACCAAACTGCTCGCGGCTCATTATGACGAGGCAAGCAGTCGCTGGGATCTCCAACTGAATTCAGGTGAGGCGGTCAGCGCGCGTTTTTGTGTGATGGCGACCGGCTGCTTGTCCTCCGCGAATCTGCCGAGGATTCCCGGCCTTGAGAGTTTCACCGGAGTGACCTACCACACCGGGCATTGGCCGCACGAGGGCGTGGACTTTACGGATAAAACCGTCGGTCTCATCGGTACCGGTTCCTCGGCTATCCAATCGATTCCGTTAATCGCGCAACAAGCGCGGCACCTCACGATTTTTCAGCGCACCGCGAGCTATTCGATTCCGGCGCGCAATGCCCCGCTAGAACCCACGTTCGTACGCGAAATTAAGCAGCACTACGACGAATATCGCGCGAACAATTGGCGCCAGCCATTCGGAGTCGACTTTCGGCAGAATGAGACTCCCGCACTGAAGGTGTCCGATGAGGTTCGAACCGCCGAATATGAGGCACGCTGGCAGGAGGGTAAACTCGGTTTCCTCGCCGCCTTCGGCGATATTTTGATTGATAAATCCGCCAACGAAACCGCCGCGGAATTTATCCGTGAGAAAATCCGCGCCATCGTGCAAGACCCGGGTGTCGCGGCGAAGTTACTGCCACGGCAGATCGTCGGTTGCAAGCGACTGTGCCTGGATACGGGCTATTACGAAACGTTCAACCGCGCGAATGTGAGCCTGGTGGAGGTTAGCGCCTCACCTATCACCGCAGTCACACCCTTAGGGCTACGTAGCGAGGAACAGGACTACGAATTCGAGTGCTTGGTGTTCGCCACCGGTTTCGATGCGATGACCGGGGCGCTGGACAAGATCGACATTCGCGGCAGCGCTGGACAGCGGCTCAAGGATAAATGGGCAGCCGGTCCGCGCACGTATTTGGGGCTCGCTTCAGCTGGCTTTCCGAATTTATTCACGATCTCTGGACCGGGCAGTCCTTCGGTGCTTTCCAATATGCTGCCGACGATCGAACAGCATGTGAACTGGATCACCGACTGCATTGCGTATGTCCTGGCGCAGGGCGCACGCGAGATCGACGCTACCGTGCCGGCCGAGGACGAATGGGTCGAGCACGTTAATCAGGTCGCGCACACCACGCTTTATCCGAATTGCAGTTCTTGGTACCTGGGCGCGAATATTCCGGGCAAGGCGCGAATCTTTATGCCCTATATCGGGGTACCGCCGTATGTCGAGAAATGTAGTCAAGTCGCCGCGAAGGGCTATGCGGGATTCGCGATTAGTCGTTGAAAAGCTAACCCCCCGAGGCACGGAGAATATCGCCTTGGATATTTCCGTGCCTCGGGGGCTTTTATTATCACAGGGTCACTTCTTCGAAATATCGGTCCCTGCAAATTTGTCCGGCCAATAATCCGCCGCTGCCAACCCCTCAAGCGCCAAGCCATAGGGCAGTTGATCGAGCATCGCGCGTTTGAGTTGGATCAGCATCGCCTCGCGGGTCAGACGCACCGTCAGCGGAGGGCGCTGGCGGACGAGTCGGGCGAGTTCCCAGGCCCGGGGCAGTACCTGCGCCTGCGGCATCACTTCGTTGACGACACCGAGGTTGAACGCTTCGCTCGCCGAAAGCTTCTGCCCCGTCATCAAGAAATAGCGGCCGCGATTCAAGCCTAACAACAGCGGCCAGATCACATGCACGCCGTCACCGGGAACCAGCCCGCTCGGAAAATGCGGCGCATCCTGATAAATCGCGTGATCAGCGGACAGCACAATGTCGCACAACAGTCCAAGTTCCGCATGCACGGTAGCTGGCCCGTTGATCGCGGCGATCATCGGCGCCTGAATTTCCAGCAAATTCATCAACAGGCGCTTAGCATCCGGTAAGACATGTTCGCCCCAGATTTTCGCATCCGGTTTGCCACCGCCGAGCTCTTCCTTGTGAATGAAAGTGCTCCCTGAGCCGGTGAAGATAATGACTTTATTTTCGGGATCGTTGCCGATATCCGCGAAACAGTAACCGAGTTCCTCGTGCGGGGTGAAACCCCACACGAGATCCTGCCCATCACTGTGCATCGTGACCTGCAGGATGCCGTCGTCGCGTTGAAAATTAATGTGTTCGTATTTTTTTGAATATTCCTCAAGCGTCGGTTTTTTCATGGTGGCTCTCCTATTGTTAAATTGCGGCGTCAGGTGGCGTGACCTTGTAGAGCTTCTGTGCATTTCCCCACAGGATCTTGTGGCGGGTGTTTTCATCGCAGTCATCCAAGCCGCTGGCGATACGAGCATGCACCTCGTCGCCGAATAACGAAGTCGGATGTGGGAAGTCCGTTTCAAACAGAATGTTGTCGACCCCTACTTTATCGAGCAGTCGACGCGGGGCGGTTTGCTCGAACCAATAACAGGCATAGATATTTTTCGCGAAATATTCAGACGGTAGGCGATCAAATTCCGGGCGATCGTCGGCGACGTGGTTCCCGAGAAACTGATAATCGAGCGCTTCGAGCACGAACGGCACCCAGCCAATACCGCTTTCCACGGAGACGAACTTTATTTTCGGGAAGCGTGCCAGCACGCCTGACATCAGCAGATCGCAGAGCTGGCGGCCGTTGTTCAAAAACAAACCCACCGAGACTTCGGCGAACGCCGCCATGCGTCCGTAACCTTTAATCTTGTCCCGGAGTAAACCGCTTTCCATGTTCCCCGAGCCGATGTGGAAGCTCACCGGCAAATCGAGTTCAACCGCGACTTCCCACAGTGGGTCCCAATGGCGATCGCCGAGGATCGGTTGGCCGAACGACTGCGGATCGCCGGTGAACAAGATCCCTTTATGTCCCATCGCCGCGCAGCGCCGTATTTCGCGAACGGCGGCCGGCACGTCCCAAAAGGGCGTGGAGGTGATCGGCAACAAGCGGCGCGAATCGGCGGCCGCCCATTCGGTTTGCCAATCGTTGTAGACCTGCACACAGGTAAGCATGAGTTCGGGATCGCCGAGCCGTAGAAAATCCTGCGCACCGAAGCCGCCGACATTGGGGTATAGGACCATCGCCCAAATGCCCATGTCGTCCATGTATTTCAAGCGCGCATGCGGATCAAAGGCACCCGCATGCATGTCGTCGTAACCTTTCGGGGGATGTTTAAAGTCACCCGTCCCCGCAGTGGCGGTCAGGCCGACCGAGACGATTCGGTGTTGGCCGAGCCACCACCACGCGCGGCCGGCGCTGTCTGTTTCGACGCGGGGGGCGGCGTCCCGCATTTTGGCCGGCACCCGTTTCGACCACAGATCGGGCACTTCGGTCACATGGGTATCGACATCGATGATGGAATAAGTCGTCATTGCTGATCCTCCAGGACCACAAGCCTAGCACGTGGCCCTTGCCCAGCGCCGCAGAGTTGTTAGGCTCTGCACTTGCAGCAAATTACGCGGAGCACGGCAATGCAGTACGACTTAGTGATAAAGAACGGCATGGTGGTTGACGGCTCAGGCGCACCGGCCTACCCGGCCGATGTCGGGGTGGCGGACGGCAAGATCGCGACCATCGGGAGAATCAATGAGCGGGCTGGACGCACCCTCGACGCTGAAGGACATGCCGTCACCCCTGGCTTCGTCGATGGCCACACCCACATGGACGCCCAGATCTTTTGGGACCCCATCGGCTCATCGTCCTGCTATCACGGGGTCACCACGGCCATCATGGGCAACTGCGGGTTCACCTTGGCACCCTGCGCGGCCGAGGACGCCGATTTCGTGTTTCGGAACTTGGAGCGCGCCGAGGATCTGCCGCGCGACGCGATGCTCGCCGGGATTGATTGGCGCTGGGAGACTTTTCCGCAGTTTCTCGATGTGATCGATGAGCTACCCAAGGGTATCAACTACGGCGGCTACCTCGGGCATTCGGCGCTGCGCACCTACGTGATGCGCGAACGGGCGTTTACCGAGCAGGCGACCGCGGATGAACTCAAGCGCATGCAGCACGAGGTGCGCGAAGCGATCCGCGCCGGCGCGATCGGGCTGTCGACCTCGCGTACCCACAACCATCTCACCTCCGACGATCGCCCGGTGGCGAGTCGGGTCGCGGATTGGGACGAAGTGCGCGGGTTAGTTAATGCGATGGGCGAAACCGGCGCTGGGATTTTTGAGATCGCGAGTGAAACCCCGGGACGCAGACCCGAACGCCAACAAGATTATTTCGATCGACTCACTGAACTCAGTGTCGAATCCGGTCGGCCGTTGACTTACGGCATGTTCAGCACGCGCATCGCGCCGGATATCTGGCGGCCATTCTACGAAGTCGCTAATCGCGCGGCGAAAGAAGGTGGACGCATCTTTGTGCAATGCCATAGCCGCTCGCTGTCGACGCTATTGTCGTTCGAGACTTACACCGCGTTCGATAATTGGGACGTGTGGAAGGATCTCCGCGCCAAACCACTGGCCGAGCAAAAAGTATTGCTTCGCGATCCCGAGTGGCGGCGACGCCTGCTAGAAGTTGCAACCCGCCCCTATGACGGCCCCGCGATTGTCGGTGCGGAAGCGCGGCCACCTGAATGGGAGTGGGTATGGTTATTCAACGGCATCGGCGACGAAGAACGGATGGACGAAGTCGGACGCCAGCGCGGCGTGCATCCGGCGGAGGCCATGATCGATATCGCGCTTGAACGCGACTTCAAAGTATTTTTCCGCCAGCCGTTGGCGAACGAAGATCAAGACGACACTTTGGAGATGATGCGGCATCCGCGCAGTGTCGTGACGTTTTCGGACTCCGGCGCGCATGTTGCGCAGATCATGGATTCCTCCCTGCAGTCGCATTTGATGAGCCATTGGGTGCGCGAGAAGCAGGAGTTCACGTTGGAAGAAGCGGTGCGGCTCGTGACCTATGACACAGCCACCGCCTGGGGCCTGCACGATCGCGGGTTGATCCGCGAAGGCATGAATGCGGATCTCCTGGTGTTCGACCCCGCGACCATCGCGCCGTTAATGCCCGAAGTCGTACACGACTTGCCGGCCGGCGCGAAACGCTTGATCCAAAAGTCGACCGGGATCCGCTATACGGTGGTGAATGGCCAAGTCATGTTGGAAGGCACCCGCCATACTGGCGCATTGCCCGGGCGTCTTGCCCGTGGTCCGCTGGGACGCGCGGCCCACGGCTAAGCTGATCGCACCCTCTCCGCACGCGGGAGAGGGTTGGCAGGAGCAACGTCTCCCGCCAATAAATCTCCACATCCCACCGCAAAGAAAGCTCTCCGTGGATTACGTATCGCATGAATTTTCTAAGCCCGGCATCGAAACCGGTGAGTCGACCGTATTGAGGGCTATGGAGCGCGACGAGATCCCTGACGAGTGAACCAAACCTACTTGGAAGACGAGGGTCGCTGGGCGCATTGGATGGCCTGCGCACAACGTGGCGATCAGGAGGCCTATGGAGATTTGTTGCGCGAGATCGGGGCCGCGATCGAGATCTATCTGCGGGTGCGCTTCGGCAATATGGACGTACTTGAAGACTGTGTTCAGGAGTGTTTGATGGCCATTCACGCCGCTCGTCACACCTATGATCCCAGCCGCTTATTTCGGCCGTGGATGTTTACAGTCGTCCGCCACAAGACGATCGATCTACTGCGTCTACGTCAGACCTGGCTGACGACCAAAGAGTCACTTGCCGCCCGCGCGCCTGCGACGAACGATGGTGAACGTCTGCTGCGCATAATCGACGGCGTCAAGATACTCGAGCGTTTATCGGTCGATCATCGCGAAATGGTGACGTTGGCGAAATACGTGGCTTCACCACAGCCGAAGCAGCGACTTGGCTTGGCATTTCTGAGAGCGCCGCCAAGGCTCGCTTGCAGCGCGCGTTAATTGTCATCCGCCAAATTCTTGATCGCGAGAGCCTGCCAGTATGAAACCATCGCGCGAACAGCTGATCGCCGAACTCACCGCGTCAGTGCCTCCGGTTACGTGGCCCGGCAAAACCGGGCACTTGGCCGCGCTGTGGCTTGGTTTGCTTGTCGCAGGTGTCGTTGGGCTCATTTTGATCCGTGAACCCTTGCGACCCGGCGCGTTTGTTGAACAAGGCGCTGCACCGCAATTCCTCGGCGAGTCGCTGCCTGGTCTCGCTGCAATCGTGGCACTCGGAGTGGCGGCGTTTCGCAGCGGAATTTCTACGACCACTCCGATGCTGCACCGTGCCGCGCTCCCGCTTACCTTGCTTGCGGCGTGGGTCGGCTGCTACTTGTATGGACTTGCTGATCCCGCGCTGGTGCCATCGATGGCCGGTAAACGCGCGCATTGTTGGCTCGAAACGCTCGCTTACAGTGTCCCTGGCTTGTTGTTTGGGTGCTGGGCGCTGCGCCGCCTATGGCCGCTCCACGGTGTTTGGTCCGGCGCACTGCTAGGTTTGATGAGTGGCGCGGTGCCTGCGCTTGTCATGCAATTCGCCTGTATGTATCAGCTGCGCCATATCCTGCTCTACCACCTGTTTCCCGGCCTCGCATTGGGCGCTCTCGGTGCCCTCGTCGGCGCTGTGCTGCTGCGACCCCGCGAGATCTGATTTCGCCGCCCGCCGCATCGTTTTTCACCTCCGAGCCGTATTGCAGGGTGGGAGAGTTCGGACCCGATCGAGGTGCCGATGCCTGCATGTCAAAACTTTTTCCGGAGGGAAACACCCATGAAGACTACGAGTTCTCTGTTGCTGGCAGCCGTGACGATCGCCGCGCCAGCGACACAAGCCGCCATTGTTAACCTGAATGTCATTATCGAAAATTTAGCGCCGCTGAATAGCGTTAGCTTCGCGCCGTTGCGGTTCGGCTTTCATCAAGGAGTGTTCGATGCGTTCAACTTGGGTCAGGTTGCCACGGCACCGATCATTTCGGTAGCTGAAGGCGGGGGCGGCGCGGCTTGGTTCCCCGCGTTTGCCGCCACGGATCCCACCGCCACGCTTGGGACGATCTTGCCTAATCCTGCCGGCCCGTTATTACCAGGGGCCAGTGGTACAGCCTCTTTCATGATCGACACCGCGATCAATTCATTCTTTACGTTCGCCGCGATGATCGTGCCGAGTAACGACTTCTTTATCGGAAATGACTCGCCGACGGAATACCGTTTGTTTGATGCTAACGGCGCGCTTCTGGTGAACAGCATCACAGTGCTTGCGCGCGAGGTGTGGGACGCCGGCTCCGAGGTGTTCGATCCGGCGGCCGCGGCATTTGTTGGCGTGAACGGCCTGCGCGTTGATCAAGGCTCTGTGGTCGCGTTCAATTTCGCTGAAATAGCGGCGTTCAAAGGCCTGACCACCGCAGCGGGATATCTTTTCAACAGTCAATTGGCCGCGAATACCGCAGTTTATCGCATTTCGTTTGAAGCGATCCAAGCCGCACCAGTGCCGTTACCAGCCGCCTTGCCGCTGTTGCTAGGCAGTCTGGGCCTTCTCGGTTGTTTAAAACGACGTCGGGTCTAAGGCGTTCGAATCGGGGGTAGGCGTTGCCCCCGATTACTCGATCGAGTCGGCACCCGCGCGGTGAACGTTCAAGCTAAGGTAAGGCCACTATCTCAAGGTTCGGGTCTAGTGCGACTGGCGCAATCGATACTCGGTGAGCGCCAAGCATCAGCCACCGCGACAGCGCTTTCGTCTGGGTTTCCTGCCAAAGAATATCGGCCGCGCCATCCGCGTTGTAGTCGCCGGTATCGACGACTTCTTGCGAGATTGGCGAGGCGGCGAATTTTCCCTTCGTCACCACCTTTGCGCCGTCCATCAACCACACTTGTGCGCCACCATTGGCGTCCGCCCACAACAAATCGCTGCGCCCATTGCCGTTGAAATCATTCGCGGCGACCAATTGCCACACGGGTGAGAGCGACTCTATCGTCGTGACGCTGTGACGTCGGATGCCGTGCATGAACCAAATTTCGACGGCCCCGGCACCGTCGTTGCGCACGACCAAATCGCTGGAGCCTTCGGCATCGAAATCACCGGTCGTCGCCACCCGCGAGCCCATCGGGATCGTCAGCGGCGCGTCATTCTCCGCGATGAGCGCAATCCCAGATTGCGGGGGCGAGTGACCTTGCATTGCCCACAGGCTCAATTTTCCAGTACCGATTTCCTGCCATAGGATCTCCGCGATCCCATCGGCATCGAAGTTGGTCGCCGCGACTGGCAGGGCCGCCAGGGGTGAGAACGACACAGGTTCCAGATAGCGAGGCGTTTCTGCATTTGGATTCCCGTTCGATTTGGAACTAAGGAGGGAGACTAAACCGGTATCAGAATCACGCGCGACTAAATCCACACGGCCATCGCCGTCGAAATCCCCGCGTAAGACCACGGCCTGCGCGCCTACTAGCGTCGCCAGGCTTAAATCGGAATTCGGATCCGCACGAAGGTTCCGCGCGCTGATTGTGCGGATCGCAGGATCAGTCCACGCCACGTCACTACCGCGATCACCATCAGCATCATTACCAAGCCCCTGGCGAAAGTAACTCACATTCGTACTCGTGGAGGCTTCAGGCGTGATTGATTGCATAACCCCAGCGGCTAGCGCATAAGTATCATGGCTTAGGGTCAGCGCATCGAAATTTGTGCCCCCGAGCGGCCCGCTGAAGTGCAGGCTGTTGTCGCTGTTCATTGCCGCGTAGTTGCCATGGCGAAACAACGCATTCCCAGTGGCGTAAACACTGCTCCTATAGCGGTAGCTCACGGTGGCCTTGCCGCCGTTCGCGAGTGTGGTAGTGGCCTGGCCCCGGCTCACGTGGGCGCCGACGTTCACCACGGGTGGTAACAACACCAATGCAGGTTCGAACGTGACTGGTTTCGATTTGCCGGTGCGACGATTGTAAAGGCTCGCGCGGTGTAGCCTTAAACCACGCGTATCGTTGGAGAGCACGAACGAATTGCGCGAGGAATCGACAATGCGCCGACCGATGCCGCGATCGATTTTCGCCTGCCCTAGTAAGACCTGGTCTGTCGCCATTGTCTCGACGTTCCCCACGACACTGCTGTAGACGGTGCGCGTGCCGGGGACGAGTGGTTGCAGGGCGGTACTCGGCAGCGGCAGTAGCGTCGGCGCAGGGCCGGTCAGGCCCGCGGTGAGAAAGTTGGAAACAGCCAACGCCGCGGTGATTAGATCGCTGCGATGGGTGGAGGGGTCGAGATCACTGTCGCGATTTTCATTACCCCCTAGGTCGCGCAGGGTAACTGCACGCCCTGGTGGCGGCACCACTTCAAGTTGATAGTCGCCGGCTAAAACTTCGAATTCGAATCCGACACCGGTCCAGTCCACATCGACCACCTGGCCGTCTTGCAATAGCTTGACCTGTATGTTCGACAAAAGCCCGTCGGGCGAGTTATACCCGTCTCCGGCCTGGATCCTGTCGGCGTCTTCGTCGTCCCACACCTGACCTCGGAGCTGGCCGACCTCGGCGTAGGTGAGTTCGGTGTCGTTGTAGCGCAGAACGCCGTGCAAGCTGTCGCCACAATTGAAACGGAGGACGAGCTCCGCGAGGGTATACGCCGGCGCGGGCACCGCCACCGCCAGCGTCGCGAGTTGCTCAATGCTAAAGGCCCGTTGGTTCCCAGCTCGCCGTGCCGTAGGTTAACTGAAAGGTTGGTTGACCGGCGGTTGGGTTCGCGCTGGGGTCGGGATAATTGCCAACTTGTAACGGGATCCCGAGTTGATCGGTCGCGATCTGGAGTTCGAAATCCGGCGTGGTGGTTTGATCATTGGGCTTTATCGTGATCTGCAACTGATCAAGCGGGCCTTCGGGCTGGGACGCGGTGACGGACGTAGTTACAACGCCGCCGCGGTTATTCGAGTATTCAGGAACCTCGGAGTTGACCCCCGGCTGCGCCGTGAGCGACAGCGACCAGATCTTCGGTGATCGAAAGCCGGTAAATCCAATCGCGGTGAGAAAGAAAAAAGAGCCGTAGGAGTGCTGCGGATCCGCCGCGTGAATAAAACGGCTCGCGCCATGGGTAATACTGGTCAGCATGAAGCTGCCCGCTAAGCCAGAACTGGCGGTGGCTTCGCCGGTGAGCCCGGCCGCGAACGCCAGTGCACCGAGGGCAAGGCGCTTAATTCCATTCATGGCGAGCATAGTCGCGGGATTTTCTTCGAGGTTTATGGACCAGCGTAGCCCTTCCCCCCCACCGTTACAACGTCAAGCCCCAGGGCGTTGACCGTTTGACACAGTTCGGGCCCAGCGATTGCACAAAGTTTGTCGCTGCCGAGCACCCAAGGGAATTTACCAACCTCTCCCGCGACCCCTACCAGCTATTGCGCAACTCACGCAGTTTCAAAAACACCAGCTCCGGATCTGGCGCTTCTGGCAGATCCGGAAACACCGCCCGCAGCGCTGCGATGACCGATCCGCTACGCAACCGAAAGAACGTGTTGATCTCTTTTTCGAGCGCCAAGGTGGTTACCAGTGGCGCTGAAAGATCCTGGGTATCGACCTGCGCGAGTAGCGCGCCGGCTTTGGCGTTATCGGGCTCGCGATCCAACGTGAAGCGCAGGTTATTGCCGATATAGTCGTGGCCCGGATAGATCTGCGTGTGGTCCGGCAATTTAGCGAGTTGATCAACGAAGGTCGCATAGAGTTCGGCCGGATGGCCGCCGTTATGACAGTTACCGGCACCGGCGTTGAACAAGGTATCGCCACAGAACAGGGCTGGGGTGTCGGTGTGCGAGAGCAGGCACACATGGCTCATGGTGTGGCCTGGGGTATCCAGTGTTTCGAGCTCGGTCTTGCCGACCTTGATAATGTCCCCCGCTGTAAGACCGCGATCCAGACCCGGGATCGCGTTTTTCGCGTTCGCGTGGGCCAACACCTTCGCGCCGGTGGCCGCGACCACCGCCGCATTCCCGCCAGTGTGATCGTGATGCTCGTGCGTGTTCAACACCTGGGTGATGTGCCAGCCGCGTGCCTTGGCGCGCACCAGGCATTTCGCGTGATCCAGCGGATCAATCGCCAAGGCTTCGCCGGTCTCGCCGCAAGCGATTAAGTAATTGAAGTTGCGATACGCGTTCCCTGTCCAGATCTGTTCTATGATCATGTTCGTCTCTCCTGCTTGGTGTGCTAGTTTAGCCGCGCGAGGTTTAACCGTATGGTTCAGTCACTGCGATCCGAAAAAATGTCCAGCGCGGCATACCTGGTCTGGGAGGCGGCGCAGCCGTTACGGCACGAGTACGTCGATGGCGAGATCTTCGCGATGGTCGGTGGCACGCGGCAACACGAGACGATCGCGCTAAACCTGGCCGCATGGTTGCGAAACCGGTTAAGCGGCTCGCCGTGTCGGGCCTACACCGCCGGCATGAAAGTCAGGGTCGAAGCCGTCAACGCGTATTTCTACCCCGATGTCTTTGTCACCTGCTCTGAACGCGATCATCAAGCCGACGACGCGCTAAGCGAGCCGCGACTCATCATCGAAGTACTGTCCCCTTCAACCGAAGCCTACGATCGTGGTGACAAGTTCGCCAAGTACCGCTTGCTCCCCTCGCTCGAAGAATACGTGCTAATCGATCCCGAATCCCAACGGATCGAGAGTTTTCGGAAAGATCACACCGGGCATTGGGTGCTCTATGAGTTCGGTCAGGAGACTATGCGAGTGGCGAGTCTGGACTTGGAAATCCCGCTGGCCGAGGTTTTCGCAAACCTTTAACGCGTGCGTTTATTTAAACGCCGCGAGCACCTCTTTGGCGAAAATCTCCTCATTCGTAGCCTGGTACTCCGCGGTGCAGGCGGACGATAAAAACACAGTTCCCGCACCCGCCTCGACATACTGTTGAATGCGGGCGCGACAGTCGGCTGGCGTTCCGGCGATCACGTACTTATCCGCAATCTTTGAGAAATCCTGCGCATATTGGACGCTGAGCCTGGCGACGGCCATGTCAATCGCACGCCCACGTTCGGCATGACAGCAGCTGAACGCGAAAATCGAAGGCTTCACCGCATCAACGGGGCGGCCCGCTTCTAGAGTCCATCCCCGGATTTTATCGAGCGAGTCCCGCAGTTGATCGGGGGTGTACATGTAAGGCATCCAACCGTCGCCATAGCGCGCGGCGCGCTTCATCGCGGCCTCCTTTCGGCCCGAGACCCAGATCGGCAAGCCCGGTTGCTGCACAGGCTTCGGCGCAATCGACACCTCGTGCAAGGTATTGAAGCGACCTTCGAAGGTCACATTCTCCTCCGTCCATAAGCGCCGAATAATCTGCAACGCTTCGTTGGTGCGGGCGCCGCGCTCGCCGAGCGGCACGCCGCAGGCTTCGAACTCGCGGGGCATTTCACCGCCCACGCCGACCCCCATGTGATAACGACCACCGGAAGCGACATCCAGGGTCGCGGCCAACTTCGCCGCCAGCGTCGCAGGGTACAGGGGCAATAAGACAATGGCCGAGAGCAGCTTGATCCGCTCGGTCGCGCCCGCCGCCACACCTAGCGAAATAAAGGAATTCGACGTCGGACCATGAAAGCTCACATGCTCACCACAGCCGATAAAGTCGTAACCCAAGGTTTCCAAGCGTCGCGCGTTGGCCACGACGTTGTCGATACCGGTCAGCGACATGCCAAATTCGATCCCCATGCGAATGCTCCTTGAAAGCGAGTGAGGGCGCGAGTCGCGCGCTTGGTTGAACTTCGCGCAGCGGGTCCAGGATAATCCTGAAAAGCGTTGGAGTGCCCCATGTTTCTTGTTTCTGTTTCGCGCCGCTTGCGCGCCGCGCTGCTGTGGCTGGTGATGTTGCCTGTTGCGACGCCGCTGCTGCAAGCAGAGATCGAGCAGCGCGAACTTACGTTGGCGGTCGGCGGCAAGGGGCTGTTCTATTACCTGCCCCTGACGCTTGCGGAGCAGCTCGGCTATTTCGAGGACGAAGGACTAGCCGTCACGATCGTGGACTTTCCGGGCGGTGCGAAGTCCCTGCAAGCAGTGGTTGGCGGCAGCGCCGAATTCGCCGCGGGTTCCTTCGAACATGTGATCAACCTGCAGGCCAAGGGGCAGAAGCTGCAAGCAGTGGCGTTGATCGCGCGCTATCCGGCGCTGGTGCTCGCGTTAAAGCCAGCCCTCGCCGCGCGCTATCGCACGCCGGCCGATCTGCGTGGACTAAAGATTGGTGTCACCGCACCGGGTTCCTCCACCCACTTATTTTTGAATAACTTGTTGGCCAAGGGCGGGATCGAACCCACCGAAGTTTCGATCATCGGCATTGCACGGGCGCGAGCGCGGTCGCCGCGATGCGGCGTGGTGAGCTGGATGCGATCGTGCATCTCGACCCGGTGATCCAGCAACTCGAGGCGACCGGCGACATCGTCGTGATCGTCGATACGCGCACCGAAGCTGGCGCGCATGCGGTATACGGCGGGCCCTATCACGCGGCCTGCCTGTACGCTAAGACAAACTTCATCGCCGATCATCCCGGCACGACCCAAGCGCTGGTGAACGCGCTGGTGCGCGCGTTGTACTGGTTGGCCCGCGCGAGTCCGGACGAAATCGTCGCGGCCGTGCCGAGCGATTATTGGGGCAGCGATCGGGCTGGCTATCAAGCGGCATTGGTGAAGAATTTGCCGGCGCTGTCGCCTACTGGTGATCTCGCGGGGAGCGGCGCCGAGAACGTGCTGCGGGTGTTGCGCGAGTTTGAACCGTTTGTGCGCGACGCCGAGATTGATCTCGCCCACACCTTCAACACCACCTTTGTAACCCACGCCGCAACCCACCCTAAATGATCACACCGTACGCGCTTGAATTCGTCGACGCGCGAGTGAGCTTTGCCGGCAAGGATGGACCGTACACCGCGATCAGCGGGATCGATCTCAAGGTCGCCGCTGGCGAGTTTGTCTGTGTGGTCGGTCCAACCGGGTGCGGCAAGTCAACCCTGCTCAATGTCGCGGCCGGATTGATCGCCCCTTCGCAGGGCCGGGTACTCGTGTCTGGGGCCGAGCTAGGGGGATTGAACACTGCGGCCGGCTACCTGTTTCAAAGCGAGGCTTTAATGCCCTGGCGCTATGCGCGTGACAACGTCGCCGCCGGCCTGCGCTTTCGCGGCGTTTCGATCCTCGCGGCGCGCGCCGCCGCCGAGACGTGGTTGCGGTAATCATTACCCTCATCAGCTATCGGGCGGCATGCGTAAGCGCGTCGCGTTGGCGCAGGTATTGATTCTGGATCCGCGCCTATTGCTGATGGACGAACCCTTTTCCGCGCTCGATGTGCACACCCGCAGTTTGATGGGAAACGAGTTACTGGCGCTGTGGTCAGCGGATCGCAAATCGGTGCTCTTCATCACCCATGATTTAGAGGAAGCGATCGCGCTTGCCGATCGGGTGGTGGTGCTCTCAGCGGAACCCGCAAGCCGCATCGTCGGCGAGTATGTGATCGATTTGCCCCGACCGCGCGATGTCGCGGAGGCGCGCCTCGGTCCACGCTTCATCGAACTTCAGCGCGAGATCTGGCAATTGCTCAAAACCGAAGTCCAGCGCAGCCATGCGGTAACACACTAATGCGAACCCCCAATATTTCCACTGTGACTCAGCCCGCGCCACGCGTGTGGCCATATCAACTCGCGTTGCTGGGTGCACTCCTCGCGGGTTGGTATGGGGCGACCGAGACCGAGATACTGCCGCCGTTTTTCTTCGGCAAGCCCGCGTTGGTGTGGCAGACGCTCGCAACCTGGATTTCAAGCGGGTCTATCTTCGAGCATCTGGCGATCACGTTGCTCGAAACCTTTCTTGCGTTCAGCTGCGGCACCTTGCTTGGGATCGCCGTTGGCTTATGGTTGGGCTTGAGTCAGTTCGCTGCCGCCCTGCTCGATCCCTACTTCAAAGCGATCAACGCCATGCCGCGCGTGGTGCTCGCCCCAATTTTCGCGATGTGGTTCGGGCTTGGCATATGGTCGAAAGTCGCGCTTGGGATCACCCTGGTATTCTTCATCGTGTTCTTCAACGTCTACCAAGGCGTGAAGGACGTGAATCCTGTGATCCTCGCCAACGCGCATGCTGGGTGCTTCACCTTCCCAGCTTATCCGTCACGTGTACTGGCCCTCGGCGCTGAGTTGGGTGTTCTCCAGCCTGCACACTTCGGTTGGCATGGCCTTCGTCGGCGCGGTCGTCGGCGAATATCTCGGCTCCGCCAAGGGCGTGGGGTATCTGATCCTGCAGGCCGAAGGGGTATTCGATATCAACGCGGTGCTGGCCGGAATCGTCGTGCTCACGGTTTGCGCGCTCGTGCTGGATGCGCTCGTGAGTTACGCCGAGCGATGTTTGCTGGGGTGGCGGCCGGGTCAAGCCGAAGTCGAGGCGCGTTAGTTCGGGTTACTTATCGAGGATCAGGGAGTGGGACACTCTCGCGCGAGTCCAGCGGCGACTACGCGCCGCGTTCCGAAGTTGCGCATAAACCAAAAAGCTCAGTAACGAATCCCCCCGCGCCAACTTTAATTACATCCGAGCTTTGTTATTCGTAAGAGATCTCGATCGTGTCCAGCGCGACCCATCTCCCTCGGCGACGGTGGAGGTCGTCCCGCTTAAGATTTACCGCCACCCTGGTACCGTGACGGTATACTTTATCCAGTGGCACTAGTACCTGGCGGAAAAGAGAGAACTCTTATGACGCATTCTTCTTCAAACATCGCAGCTAAACGACGCGCTTTTCGCCAGCTACACGAATCCGGGTGCTTTGTTATTCCGAATCCCTGGGATTGCGGCAGCGCGCGCTTTCTGCAATCGCTGGGTTTCAAGGCGCTGGCTACCACGAGCTCGGCTCAGCGTGGTCGCGTGGTCAATCCGATGGCAACCTCTCGCCGGAGCTGGTTCTCGCTCACCTGCGCGAGATCGTCGCGGCGACTGACCTGCCCGTGAACGCGGACTTCGAGAATGGGTTGGCTCCTGATCCAGAAGGCGTCGCGGAGAATGTGCGTCTCGCGATTGAGACTGGTGTGGCAGGGCTTTCGATCGAGGATGGGACAGGCGAGGTGGCGAACCCACTTTATAACCTTGACGTTGCTGTCGCGAGGATCCGCGCTGCGCGTGCTGCTATCGACAGGACAGGCGGAGACACGCTTCTCGTGGGGCGCGCGGAAAATTTTATCGTCGGATGACCCGATCTTAACGACACGATCGCAAGACTTAAGGCGTATGCCAAGGCCGGCGCAGATTGCTTGTTCGCACCGGGGATCCGCACCCGCGAACAGATTTCAGCCGTGGTCGCCGCAGTCGCTTCAAAACCGGTCAATCTGTTGGTGGGATCGGCAGGCGGACTGAGCTTGCAGGACATCACTGAGCTTGGTGTTCGACGCATCAGTGTCGGCGGCGCGCTTGCGCGCGTTGCTTGGGGTGGATTTATGCGAGCCGCCCGCGCTATCGCTGAACACGGCCGCTTCGATGATCTCTCCGCAGCCGCCTCGGGCGAGGAGCTCAATTCGTTCTTTCGCGTCACACCAGCACAACCCTAGTCACGCTGAACGAGTCCGCGATGACCACCACCAACCGTGGTGGTTGCCACGGAGAAGGCAATGCGGATTACGAGTGCCGGAGCTTAGCTTTTTAGTGGCGTTTACAGGCGGTAAGAGCCACCATCATAAATGGGCAAAGCTCTGGCAAATGATCGTCCCACGCTCGCGCGGCCGCATCACCTTCGCCGCTTCACGACCGGTCAAAAACCCACCCAGCGCGCGCATCCGAGCCGAAGGCACGGCAAATCCCGCCAGCGTTTTCAATAGCGGCTTTCGGCGGAGTGAGTTTCTCAAGGGCGCGCCGGGTGACGCAGGTGGTAAAACCTTCCTGGGAGAAGCGTCGTGCAATCGCCGCTCCGGTCGCGTCTTCAGCGCCAACAATCAATGCGACGTCATTCATGGTGCTTCTTCCGGCTCGCTCCTAACAGGTGCTAACGATGGAGTGCCTCATCACCAACCTCGAGCTTCGAGAGATGGGGCTCGAGATCATGCGCTGTGGCCGGATACATCGTTGCCTCATTTTTTAGTATTCGATCCAAGTATCGCGGTTACACCGTGTTCAGGTCCAATCCTTCGCCTAACACACTACGCTAGAGCCGACTGCATCCACTACAATGGACCCGGGGCAGCCTGACTAAGCCGCGCGTTGCAGCGCCTTCCACGGCAGTTGAGATCTCGCTACAACGCCTTGGCAAGCTCCAAGCGCGCCGCACCCACTGGAACAACCGGGGTTTTCAACATGCGAATTCGAAAATACGACTTTAACTACAGCCGACGCCATTTCATGCAGCAGACCGCGCGTGGAATTCTTGGTGCTGGCGTGTTCGGCAGCGTGTGGGATGCAGTCGCCCAGAACGGCACTTTTGAGAAAAGCTATCCGGACGAACTCCTCTCGATCGAGATGTACACCAAGGGCACGGTGAAGCCGGGCGATATTATCGATGCCGATAATGTTGATCTCATCCAGGATTTGATAGATCCGATTAGATTCAGCCAGATCAAACAAATGGGGCGCAAGCTGGAGCTGGTCGAGTCGGTCAAGGATATGACCCGGCTGAGCCCTGTCGATTACATCGAAGCGACTCTGCGCAATAAAGGTCAGGCGGTGCTCGATGCCGTGGGGAATGTCTACACCCGGGAAGGCAAGCCGTGGATCGGTGGTAATCCGTTCCCGGAACCGAGCAACGGTGCCGAGTGTTTCATCCCGGTCACCTTGTCCTGGGGCCGACACGACGTTTCTTTCTATGTGAGTAAAGACTACGAAATCGACGCTCAAGGTGAGCAAAGCCATTATTACGAAGTCGTGTGGTGCGAGTATGCGGCAGTCGGTCGCGTGAGCATCGATCCGAAACCCTATCTCCCGGGCTCCGAAAACAAGCTGCGCTATAACTCGGTGATCTTCACCTACCCGAACGATTACAAAGGCACCACGTATTTGAGTACGTGGGAATACGATCAAACCCAGTTTCCGTCCGTTAAGCTTTTTCTACCCGGCATCAAGCGGGTCCGTCGTTTTCCCGCCAACAAGCGCTTCGAGCCGTTGATTCCGGGTTCCAACTTATTTCTCTCCGATACGTGGACCGCGGGCGATCCTTATCTCACCTGGGGCAACTATAAAGTAATCGGGCGCGGTCCTTATTTGGCGGGGCTTTCGCAGAATTGGCACAGCGAGCATGAGAATTGGGAATGTCCCACGCACGGAGGTCCTAAAGGCCTAACCTTTTGGGATACGAAAGTGGAAATGATCCCAGAAACGATCGTGGTCGAAGCCGAACCGACCGGTTATCCGCGCGCGCCTGTCTCACGGAAACGAGTGTGGTTCGATGCACGGACATTGTTGCCGGTCGGAATGGTCACCTACGATCGCGCGGGCCAGCCATTTCGCTCGTTCGACGGCTGTTATTCGATGTATGAGAACGGCGACCAGCGGGTGGCTGATTATGGCACTCAGCCATATTGGTCCTGGTGCAATGTGCATGCCTACGACATGCAAACCAATCGGATGACGCGCTTTCAGCAGGTTAAATCAATTCGCGGCGGCTACAGCATGCGGGTAAACGACGAATCACTGTTTCGGCAATACTGTACCGAGGCCGCGATTCGGCGACTTGGGGTTTGATAGCAAACGTATCATCGTGAACATAACGGTCGGAGACAGGACGGCGTAGCGAGCCCAACTCGGCGCTGCTATAAATAGCCATGCCCGAAAAAGAAACCGCTGCGCTTCAAGGATCTGCGGGGTTTCTTTACCGGCTACAACCCATTTAATCGACATAAGCGCAACGAGGGTTTAGTCATTGAAAATCCGTTCACACGTTAACTAAAAGCCAAAGCCTGGCATGACCTTTGACGAAGTATTGCTGCAAGCCCGTGAATTGCTGCGAGAGCGTCGCTGCCCATCTATGAGGTGTTGGGGGTGGGACAACTCCGGACGCGATTATAAGTGGCCGCCCGGTGTGGGCTGACCCGCTTCGTAGGTCGTCAACAAGAATTCAGCCAGCTGCAGCAGGCGCTTGCGCAGGTCCGCGAAGGACGTGGGCAGGTGATCGGGATCATGGGCGAGCCTCGAACAGCCGTTGTTGATGATCTTCGAAGACCTGCGAGGAGTTTCTGGGTGTTCTGCTGAATGATCGTGCGGAGTCAACTCCGACTAACCGGTTCGCGAGTCTGCGCCAGTGGATTCTGGAGAAGACCGAAGGCACGCCATTTTTCAACGCTTCCATCAATTGCTCGACGCGCTCCAGCGCAAGGAGTTTCTCTACGAAACGCCGGCACTACCGGACGTGGAGTACGTGTTCAAACACGCACTGACCCAGGACGTCGCCGATCAGTCGCTGCTACAAGAACGACGCAAGGTCATCCACGAGCGCACCGCCCAGGCCATCGAGAGCACTTACCGTCAAGAACTCGAAGATCATTACAGTGACTTGGGCCATCACTACAGTCGCAGCGGTAATCTCGACAAAGCAGTTGCGTATTTGGAATTGGCCGGCGCACGGGCACTACTCGCACCGCTTTACGGGTGGTTCACCGAAGGGTTCGAGACACCGGATCTACAGGAGGCGCATGCGCTGTTGGCACGTCTTGCATAAACAAATCCCCTTCAGTTCCCCTTTGCAAAGGGGAAAGTTAACCCGCGCGGTAACCTGATCTGTTGCCCTACCCTAATTCCCGGGAGAATAATCGCCATGCTGACCACCACTAATGTGGGCTAGACTTTAACGACTCTATCACTCCATACCCGGGAGCCTGTTCATGACCGAGCGCGCCGCACCAGATCTCGAAGCCTTGTGGGCCGAACACGTTAAATACGAATTCGATACCCGGCATACCGAGGACACCTTGGCGACGATGGTTGAGGATGCCTATGTCAATCACATCCCGGTGATGACGGGCGGGGTTGGTAAGGCTGAACTGCGCGAGTTCTACGCCAAGCATTTCATTCCACAGATGCCGCCCGATACCGAGATGATCCCGGTATCGCGCACCGTGGGAGCGGATCGACTCGTCGATGAGATGATTTTCAAATTCACCCACACGATCGTAATGGACTGGATGCTGCCGCGAATCGCGCCGACCGGCCGGCGGGTGGAAGTTGCGCTGGTCGCCATCGTCCATTTCCGCGAAGGGAAACTCGCCTACGAACACATCTACTGGGATCAGGCGAGCGTGTTGGTGCAGATAGGCTTACTCGATCCGCGAGGCTTACCTGTTGCCGGCGCGGAATCCGCGCGCAAGGCGCTGCATCCGCGGATGCCGTCGAATGAATTGATGTAGGACGGTTATCCTTTCTGTAAGCTTAATCGTCCGGCAACCCATCGTCGAAGTCGCTCTTTTGTACTACATAATCTCCAGCTTCTTCTTCAATATTCAAAAATCTGGGATTCGCGGGAATTATTGTTTGCCGTAGGTGATTTGTTACATCCGCGACAATCTGTCTGTTCGATTCGGAACGCGGTTTGCATTTTTCCGCCTATTTCCTTCCTGGGTGTAAGACATCCCATCGTGGGTGCATACCCTCGTAACGTCCCTTTCCCGGATCATGGTTGCCGAAGCCATCGATAATGGAATTCCAAAGTGGGCAAAACTTGGCGATTAACAGCGACTCGCCAAGTGGGATCCAGATGTCGTCGACGATCAGATAGCGATAATAAAAATCCTCTATTGCCAAATTCGTGGCGCAAATAATGGAGTCCGCGTGTTCCTTAAGTCGCCTTGCTAACGCGCTGGTGGTAGTCGAAGTTCTGTTGACGGCACCTCCTTTGCGCGCACCTTCTGGAACAGCCTTCCCGACGTATATCGGAGCCCTAAATTTGGCTTTTCTGTTCTGATCCGATATCCCGGCGTAAGGGTCGAAGTCTCCAACGTAGTACATGACATAAATTCCCGCGCCCTTGAAATCCGTTACATGACTTAATGGTTGCGCGCGCCTCAACAGTAGGGCTTCGGCGACACTTGCCCCAAGGTTACGTTTATCGAGGGGGTTGTATTGCCCTTCCTCGCTCAAGCGATAGATTCCATCTTTAGTCGACGCTTCAATCGATCCTCCTCGCCGTGAATTAACTTGGCGGCCACCGGCGCGGCTACCAAGTGAGCAAGGCTGACCGGAACCGCGTTTCCAAGTTGGCGCATTGCCTCGGTCCACGAACCATGAAGTTCGTAACCATCAGGGAAAGTTTGAAGGCGAGCCGATTCTCGTACAGTGAAATAGCGCGTTTCGCCCGAGGCTAATACCATCATGTTTTCTCCACCAGGCACTCCGTGATCACCAGCCTTCAAAGTCTTCGCCGGTAAATCCAATGGACTGCCGGTATGCCCAGGATAGGTCCTTGCCCCCAATTGCAATCGATGATTCAGGACAACTTCACTACCGCCCTCGCGTTCGGGAGGGGCAACGTCGCTAAAGCATCGCGCACGGTTCGCCATGGATGACTGGCGGGTAGAAATAACTGCATCTTTAATCGATCGACTTTAGAGCGAATTCCAGGTGGCATGCTTGGACGCTTCGATTTCGGTATCCGGTGGCGGTCCCAGTATTCGCTGTTTACCCATTGGTCATGAATTAATGCGTCCAACGAGTGTGTTTCTTTTGGGAAGTGCCACTGGATACCAGGATCCGATCGAAACCCTACAATGAACACACGCTCCCGCCGCTGAGGAATTCCAAAATTAGCCGCGTTAACGAGCGTGGGAATTACGTTATAGGTGAGGCCCGCGAGGTGTCGTCTCCCGGATGATTTTTCCATCTGTAGCCGATTTAAGTGGCTAATCCACGTTTCGTCGGGCGCTTTGAACGCTTCCGGAAATTCAAGTTGTAGTTGAATGTACTGGTAATAATTCGCAAAAGAGGATCTAGTTAATCCTTTCACGTTTTCGAAGATAAACGCTTTCGGTCGAATTTTTCGAACCACTTCAACGGTTGTCGGGAACATGTCTCGCTCATCGTTGAATGCGCCATGTTTTCCGCCCATGGAAAACGGCTGGCACGGTGGTCCCCCCGCGACCAACTCTACTTCGCCATCGAGCGCGGAAGCGTTAGCGGACTTAATCTAATCGCGCACATCACACTGATACAGTGGCCAATCGACGACGATGGGAAAGCCGCGTTCCTGGTTAATTCGGATCGTGTCGCAAGCCCGCGAGTGAAATACCCATCCCTAATCCACCGGCACCTGCAAAAAGTTCGACTGCTTTCATGCGCGTGAAGTCCTTATTCAAGAAACTCGCTGAGCTGTCGTCCTAACCAGGTGGTTCGGCCAGCTTGGCATTCCCAAATGATCATAACTTGCCATCCCATTCTCTTTAACGCTCTCTTCGATACCAAGTCTCGCTTACGATTTGATTCTAGCTTTGGAAGCCAAAATCCGAGCCGGCTTTTAGGTAGTCGGGCCAGTTTACAACTAGCATGCCGGTGCCAGAAACAACCATGGACAAATATTATTTTCTTTTTGGAAGAAAATACGAGGTCGGGAGTGCCTGGCAGTTTTTTATCATGCAGCCGATATCGATATCCGAGTGCATATACTAGCTTCCTTATAGCGATTTCTGGTTTCGTGTTCGATGCCTTGACAAGGGCCATCCGAGCGCTTCGTTCCGACGGTGTGAGGGTATCAATCATGTAGCGAGAACTTCGAATAGTTTGAACGCCAAGTTCGGGGCAGACGCAAAATGTCTCGGACGTGATCCCACAAAACCTTAAGCATCTTAATCAGGATGCGGAGCGCGATGGCGGATCTCAGTCGCTCTACGCACGCATCCATATCAATGAACGGGTCATCGGTACCAACGCGTGGCGAACTTCGTTCAGCTTTCGCATCTGTAACGCTCGATTTCGCGATAAAGGGCAGTTATCTTTCCGGTATAGCATCCTAAGCGCAACCTTGACCATGATTCCCCCCGTGTTCTGAAAGTCGATCGAACCCCCATGTCGGACAGTGAACAAAACAACGAATCGCGGATACAGCGACGCCTCGCGGCCATTTTGAGCGCCGATGCGGCGGGTTACAGCCGCCTGATGAGCGAAGACGATGTCGCGACCGTGCGGATCCTTTCCACCTATCGCGATCTATTTAGCAAGGTCGTCGGCGCGTATCACGGGCGCATTGTCGATTCCCCGGGCGATAATATTTTGGCGGAGTTCGGCAGCGCAGTGGATGCGGTCGCGGCCTCGGTAGAAATTCAGGTTCATTTGCGGGACTGCAATGCCAGTATCCCGGAATCGCGGCGCATGGTATTTCGCATCGGCGTGAACCTGGGCGACATTGTCGCGGAAGAAGGTAGGATCTACGGCGACGGCGTCAACGTCGCAGCTCGCATCGAAGCACTTGCCGAGGCTGGCGGCATCTGCATCACGGGTAAGGTACACGCTGAGATCCAGCGCAAACTTGATTTCGTGTTCGAGGATACTGGCGAGCACTCCCTGAAAAACATTCCGGAACCGATACGGGTATTTCGGGTGCGTGAGCGAGGTGTCGCAGAAGCGGGCACGGCGCTAAAATCCACCACAGCACCCACCACCTCGGCGGGTCCTCCGAGCCTTTAGGCGGCGTCCGCCGGAAGCAAGCCCGCCATCATCGTGCTGCCGTTTCCCAATATGAGCGGTGTCGCCGAGCAGGAGTTTTTTGTCGACGGACTGACCGAGGATATCCTGACTGAGTTATCGCGCTTTCATGAATTGATCGTGATCTCCCGCAACACCTCGATGAAATATAAGGGGCAGACAGTCGATGTGCGCAAGATCGCGCGAGACCTTAAGGTTAATTACGTGCTGGAAGGCAGCGTGCGTCGCGCAGGTAACCGCATCCGCATTTCCGCGCAGTTGCTCGATGCCGAAGCCGATCGGCATGTTTGGGCTGAGCGGTACGATCGCGAACTCGCGGATATTTTTGATCTGCAGGACGAGATGACGCGTGCCATAGTGGCGGTGCTGCCCGGGCGGGTGGAAGCCTCGACCCGCGAACGCGCGGCACGCAAGGCCACCGAAAATATGGCCGCCTACGAATGCGTCGTCACCGCTAAACTGTTACATCATCGTTCCCAGCGCGAGGATAACGCGCGGGCGCAGGAACTCATTGCCCGTGCGATCGAACTCGATCCGCGCTACGCGCACGCGCATGCCTGGCGCGCGTGCATTCTCGGACAGGCCGTCAGTTCGAAGTGGAGCGCGGACCCAAAAGCCACCTTCACCGAGATCGAATCGGAGCTAGCGCTGGCACTGACCCTCGATGACAACGAAAGCGACGTGCACCGGGTCGCCGCGGCCCTGGCGATGTTGCGTAATGATTTCGATAAAATGATGTACCACCAGCAGCGCGCGCTTAGCCTGAATCCGAACGATGATTTGATCGTGGTGCAGCAGGGCGAATTGCTGACCTGGCTTGGCCAAGGTGAGCCGGCCATCGAATGGATCCAAAAAGCCATGCGCTTGAATCCGTTTCACCCCGAGCGCTTCTGGGCGCACCTGTGCCGTGCCTACTTTGTCGCCAGACGTTACACCGAGGCAATCGAGGCGATCCAGCACATCAACGCGAAGAATGAGCAAACTTTGGCGTTGCTCGCAGCCTGTCACCTAGGTGCCGGAAACCAGAGTGATGCAGCCGCGTGTGTGCGCGAAGTGCTGGCGCGGGTGCCGGGGTTTTCAATCAACGCGCAGGTGTTGCCGTTCCTGTACTACAAGAATCAAAGTGATCTGGCGCATTATCGCGAGGCTTTAATCGCGGCGGGTTTCCAGGAATAGCCGCAGCCGTCTGGAAATCGAAAAAAGTTAGTCGCGATACCGCGGCATGATTTCATCCGCGAATAGACGTAACGACTCTAATATCTTGGCCTGCGGCAGGCCGGGCAAGATCGTCACGCAGGAAATTTCGGTGATCCCAGCCTCGATCGCCATCCCCATCGTCTCATGCACGCGTGCTGGCGTGCCAATCAACACCCGGCGGTCGTACATCACATCGAAATTTTTTAATGCCAGGACCTTATTGACGATCCCTTCATAACCGACATAGTCCTTGGACCACGTATCGCCCGCAACCGCTTCGGCGAAGTACTGGACATAGCGCTCGATCGGTTCGCGCACGGCGGCGATCGCCGTGGCTTCGTCGCGATCGACGAACGTATGAAACGTTGCATGGACATTGTGATCGCTCGGATCTCGACCGGATTCTTTTAATGCCGCGTGATAGAGGTCGACAGTCTTGCGCACCCCGGCGAGCGATACGGCATACGGGATCACCATCAGGTCGAACCCGTGCTGGCCGGCATAAACGGCCGATTCCGGGCTTAACACGGTGCCAACGACAATGCGCGGTCGCCGTTGTACCGGGCGCGGCCGCAGCATCACATTGTCGAAATGATTATGTTTGCCGTGATACGAGAAACTCTCATTAGCCCAGGTTCCGAGCAGCACTTCGATGCTTTCATTAAATCGCTCGCGGCTTTCATTCATGTCGACTTGCAGCGCTTTGTATTCAAAATCGAGGAACGCGCGTACCACGCCGATCTCAACCCGGCCGCCGGACATCGCATCCACCATCGCGAGTTGTTCCGCGGTGTTCAGGGCACGGTTCAAGGGCAGCGCGACCCCAGCGCTGCCCAGCCGCATGCGTTTAGTACGTTGGGCCAGCGCGGCAAGGAAGGTCGGTGGATTAGGAATGTCCCCGCCGTAGGGCGTGAAATGGTGCTCGGCGGCCCACACGGTATCGAAGCCTAGCGCTTCGCCGAGTTCGACTTGTTCGAAAATATCGCGATACAGGCCGGCCGAATCGCCATGGGTCTCGGCATCAAACGTCGGTAGGTACAGCAGACCAAACTTCATACAGTTCCTCTCAATGACCGGCTGGGCACCACAGTCACCTTGCTTAAAGATCCCACTTGGCTTTTCCCACTAACCAATCGGCGAGTCGCAGGGGTCTGATTATGACGGCGGGCGGACCCTCGTGCCACTGGCGCCTTGTCCAACGGAGTATGAGTCTGAAGGGGTAGCTGGGTTCGGTCATGATGCGAGGCATGGTGATCGATATGAACGACAAACAATTAGTGACGCCGGCCCAGTTGCAGGCGTTTTTGAATGGCACGGTGGCGGTGGATTTCGCGGTC
>SHZM01000114.1 GCA_009692265.1 Gammaproteobacteria bacterium | reverse complement strand
GCCGGTTGCAGTCCGTGGACCCACAGGAAGATCATGAGCAAACACACAGATCGCATTTTGGTCACCGGTGGCGCTGGCTTCATTGGCAGCGCTTTAGTCTGGGCGTTGAATAAACGCGGCCTGACCGACATCATTATAACCGATTTCTTAGGACGAGATGAGAAATGGCGAAATCTGGTCGGCCTTCAGTTCCTGGATTTTATTGATGCCCGGCAATTTCGTAACCGACTCAGCCAGCATAGCGAAACGTTCGGCACGTTCGACTACGTATTTCACTTAGGAGCATGTTCCAGCACCACCGAAACCGATGCAGCCTACCTGCTCGACAACAATTACAACGTAACCAAAGAGATGGCAGCCTGGGCTCTCGCCCAGAAGGCCCGTTTTATCTACGCCTCCTCAGCCGCTACCTACGGGGACGGAGCAAAAAGCATGAGTGACGAAACAGACGGACAGATTTTTCGCCCCCTAAACATGTATGCCTACTCCAAGCATCTCTTTGATCTTCACGCGCTGCGACAAGGCTGGCTGGATCGTATCATCGGCTTGAAGTATTTTAACGTCTTTGGCCCCAATGAAGATCATAAGGGTGACATGTGCTCGCTGGTCCACAAGGCCTACCGAGAAATCAGGCGATCAGGAAAAATCTCTCTCTTCAAGAGCCATCGACCTGAATACAGTCATGGTGAGCAAAAGCGCGATTTTCTTTATGTGAAGGATGCAGTCGAAATGACACTTCATCTAGCCTTCAACGCAAAAACCAGAGGTGGAATTTATAACGTCGGTTCCGGCGAAGCAAATACATGGAACGATCTGGCTACGGCTGTTTTTCATGCCCTCGGGAAAGCGCCAATCATCGAATATGTAGATATGCCAGAATTAATTCGGGAAAAATACCAATATTACACTCAGGCTGACATCAGTAAACTGAGGGCTGCAGCCTATGATTGCCCTATTACACCGCTTAAAGGAGCTGTGCACGATTACGTGCAAAATTATCTTACTGTAGATAGCCGATTAGGGGAATAACGCACAATTGACTTTGGCTATTCCGACCTATTCCTCTCATTCGGTGGTTTTTAAAATCACAAAAGCAAGAGCTTGTTAAATCAGCTCTCAACTGGATAACTCGTGCATGCTTCGTCCAAGATCAACCTATCTCCCCTTTGGAAGACCAAACTTTACTGAAAAGGAAATTGAAGCCGTTGTTCGAGTAATACGATCAGGTTGGATCGGAATGGGGCCGGAAACGATCGCGTTCGAGGACGAGCTCGCAAGGGCAGTCGGCGCGTCGCAGGTCGTAACCGTAAATTCGTGTACGTCGGCGATTTTTCTCTCGCTCCTATCCCACAAGATTGGTTCTGGCGACGAAGTGATCTGCCCATCACTGACGTGGTGCAGCACGGCCAATGCAGCGCTTTACCTTGGGGCAAGACCCGTCTTCTGCGATGTCGACCCAGCGACCTACTGTATCACACCGGAGACGGTTCGCGCGGTGTTGAGTCCCCGGACAAAAGCAGTGATTGTAGTTCATTTTGGCGGGCGGGCGGCCGAAGTGGCCCCCCTGCGCACGGTGCTGCCACCCGATGTCGCCATTATCGAAGACGCGGCTCACGCGTTCGGTGCCACGTTCGCCAATCGACAGCCGGTCGGATCGTCAGGTAACCTTACGTGCTTCAGTTTTTACGCCAATAAAAACCTCGCTACCGGCGAGGGCGGAGCGATTGCACTCAACGACGCGACGATTGCCGGCCGGCTGCGGAGCCTGCGCCAGCATGGTCTTCCGCTGGATGCATGGAAACGCTTCATTCATCCAAACACCGTACTGCTTTCGAATCAGCTTACAGGACTTGGCTACAAGATGAATTACACGGATCTGCAGGCGGCGCTCGGACGCGTGCAGTTGCAACGCCAACCGGAGTTCGCCAAACGCCGGCTTGCAATCGCCCGCGAATACCAACGATGCCTGCGTGGATTGCGCCCCAATCCCCTGTTCCAATCTGGTTCCACGAATCTTAGACATGCCCGACATCTTTTCACGATTCAGCTACCCTTCGAGTCCCTTGCTTTGTCGAGGGAAGAACTGTTGCTCGGTCTGCGGGCGCGCAATATCGGCGCGACCATCCACTATACACCACTGCATACGATGCCGCTCTACTGTGGGCGGAAGCGCAATCTACGTTTGCCTGTGACCGAGCGTATCGCCCGCTCCATTCTCACGCTCCCGATTAGCGGGAGCATGACAGTGGACGATGCCGCAGAAGTGGCAGCGCATGTCCGGGAAATCCTCCAACGCGCATGAACGCATCTGTTCCCAATCTCTCCGCCGCGCCTGCAATTTCCGTGGTAAGTCCCGTGTATGGAAACGCAACCCTAGTCGAACATTTGGTTCTACGGATCGAAACTGCACTGTCCGTGGTAACCGACTCCTACGAGATCGTGCTGGTGGATGATGGCAGTCCAGACCCAAGCTGGAGCGAAATCCGTCGCCTCTGTGCATCGCATCCACGACTCATCGGAATGCGACTGAGCCGCAATTTCGGCCAACATCATGCCATTAGCGCCGGGCTGCGGCTGACCCGCGGGCGGCGTATAGTAGTTATGGACTGCGACCTTCAAGATCGACCCGAGGAAATTCCGCGTCTCCTCGCCCACGCAGATCAGGGATTTGAGGTTGTGGTTGCCCGACGCGTGGACCGTCAGGATCCGGCCTTAAAACGCTGGGCTTCGCGTGCTTTTTATCGCCTCTTATCGTATTTGACTGGAATCGCCCATGACCCAGCTGTGGCCAACTTCGGCGTTTACGACCGACGTGTGATCGATGTAATAAACACCATGCCCGAGCCAATCCGTTACTTTCCGACGATGGTCCGATGGGCTGGATTTCGTACGGCCGCTTTGGAAGTGAGGCATGACGCAAGGAGCCAAGGACGGTCAGGCTATTCGCTCGCCAAATTACTTCGCCTGGCCTCCGATATTATTCTTACCAGCTCAGAAAAACCTCTACGGCTCATGGTCAAAGCAGGCTTCACCATCTCTGCCATTGGCTTGGGGGTGGCAAGCTACACGTTGGTATTGGCAGTGCGCGGTCAGTTCCATGTTTTGGGTTATGCAAGCATCATAATTTCGATTTGGACGCTCGCGGGGTTGATCATTTTTTTGCTGGGCTTGGTGGGTCTCTACGTGGGCAAAATCTTCGAATGCGTGAAACAGCGGCCCCTTTTCGTGATCAGTGAAGTACTGAACCGGCCCAACGCATGAAAGTCGGCGTTTTTGCGATGTCGCGTCGCGGTGTGGCCGTTATCGAGCACCTCGCTGCACATTACCCGGACAAGATCGGCTACGTCGTAATCGCCGGCGATGCGTCCGTGCAAAACGACTATGTTGAATCAATTCGTAGCATCGCTCACGCGGCTCACCTACCGGTATTCGAGCGAGGCGGACCGGCCCAAAATCTCCCCGAGGTTTGCGCGCGTCTCGCGGTCGCATGGCGATGGATGCTGCCAGTAAACACCGCCAACCCGCTCATAGTATTTCACGACTCGCTGCTGCCGAGATACCGCGGATTCGCCCCGTTGGTTTGTGCGCTCATTAACGGCGAGGCTCAGATCGGCGTAACTGCTCTGCTCGGCGGCGACAGCTACGATAGCGGACCGATTCTCACCCAAGAAAGCGTAAACATAACCTATCCGCTCAGTATCGCGACCGCGATTGAGGCGATCTGCCCATGCTATACTCGAGTGGTGGACAGCGTAATGCAGCGCCTTAAGCAGGAGGACCTCACAAGCTTTCCTCAGTCGGAGGCAGACGCCACTTATTCCCTATGGCGCGATGCCGACGATTATCGCATTAACTGGCACGTAGAGGCCGCTCAAGTGGCGCGTTTCATCGATGCGACCGGCTTCCCTTATCTTGGAGCCTGGACCGCGGCCGAGGGAAAACCATATCGGGTACTCGCCTCCACTGCGTTGCCTGAAGCTCGAATCGAGAACCGCATGCCCGGTAAGATTTTTCGGGTGGAAGGCGGTTTCCCGATCGTGGTGTGCGGACGAGGATTGCTGCGGTTGGACCGGATCGTAACGGAAGGCACGGCGATGTCCGTGCTGCCTTGGCCGAAGCTACGTACGCGCTTCACATGAGTCCATCACTGCCACTATTTTCACCTGTGAGATTTTCGACGAAGGGTTTGATTTTTGCCTTTTAAATCACCAAGTCGTGAAAGAAGTAAACCGCAACAACGAAAAGAATTCATCGATCTTCGCGCTCGTCTACTGGTTCGGGTATGCCGCTCACCGCGTGCCGATCAAGCGCGAGGAGCAGCGCAAAGGGAGATCGCAGTGGAGTTTCGTAAAGAAATGGCAGTTCACCATCGAGACCCTGATCGGATTCACCTATCTCCCAGCCAGATTGATCACTGCTGCCGGATTGCTCAGCTCCTGCCTCTGCCTTGTTTACCTCGGCTTCATGGTCGGATTCACGAGTTTCGGGAAACATGGTCCGGTTAGCTGGGCGACCCTCGCGGCGCTGCAACTCCTTTTGAGAGCGGCATTCTATTTTCCCTCGGCATTGTCGCCGAATATCTCCTTAGAATCCTGGATGAATCCAGACGTCGCCCGACATTCGTCATCGATTGCATTATCCAGAATTGAGCCGACAAGTCCGTGCGTCTGGTCCGAAGACGTCGGCAGCGCCGTCGCAGATTCGGAGATGGGCTTCGCTCAGTCGTCGCACTTCTAAAGTCGTCGCCTGCACCCAACACACCAGCATGATCGATCACAAGAAATCCACCCTTTTAGCAACGCTCAGCGTGGGCTGCGTACTCACGCTTTTTATCGCCGTATGGGCGTCGGGGCTATGGGTGGCATCCGATCGCTGGGGAATCGGTGACTGGGGCTGTAACACAGCACGATTGGAGGCAATCAGGGCGACCGTCGTCGAATTTGGCCAATGGCCCGGAAACAATCCGTGGATATCGGGCGGGCTCCCGCTTCTGGGCAATCCCACGCTCAGTCTCTTTTCAATCCCCGGTGTGCTTTCGCTTTTTGTGGGAGCGCACTGGGGAAATCAATTAGCTATCCTGCTTCTGATCTATATCGGTTGGGCCGGATCGTGGCTCCTTTCGGGGCTCTGGTGGAAGGAAACGTGGCTGCGAGCGGTCTTTTCCTTCTACATTATCGCGAATCCCGCGCTTATTCATCACCTGACCGGAGGGCATCTGGCCTTCCCGAACTTCTATTTTCTGCCGGCAGCTTTTTATTTCTTTCTTCGCTGGAGCGACGATCCGTGGTCAGGGCTGAAAGCCGGTGCGATTCTCGGCCTGGCATTCCTGCATTCGCTTGCCTACATGGTGCAATATGCGTTT
>SHZM01000113.1 GCA_009692265.1 Gammaproteobacteria bacterium | reverse complement strand
AATCTGGCTGGATAGCTTTGGACGCTCGCGACCAGAATGACAGCAGATAAATTAAGAGGAGTGATCACATGCTGGGTTCATTAGCAGGCAAAGTCGTGGTGGTTCTGGGGGGGAGTTCGGGGATCGGGCTCGCCACCGCGCGCGCCGCACGTGCGCAGGGCGCGGATGTCGTCATTACCGGCCGCGATCAGACGCGTCTGCAGGCGGCGCAAACCGCGCTCGGTGGAGGGGTGCGTATCGGGCAGTTCGACGCCGCACACGAAAACCCCGCGCGCGAATTTTTCGACTCGCTGCCAGCGATCGACCATATTTTTTCTACGGCCGGAACCTTGGTGCACGATGTCCACCTCGCGCCGAGCCGTACTGAATTACGCCCGGCGATGGGGGTGCGTTTCTGGGCCGTGTTGTACGCGGCCAAGTTCGGCGCGCCTAAAATGAGACCGGGTGGTTCGTTCGTCTTCATGTCCGGCACTGCGGCCCGTAGACCCCTCGCAGGTGCTGCCGTGGCGTCGGCGTCGTGCGGCGCGGTCGAATCTTTTGCCCGCGCACTTACGCTCGATCTCGCCCCGCTGCGGGTGAACGTGATTCAACCTGGCTACGTCGATACACCGTTGTTCGATAACCTGCTCGGCGACCAACGAGATGCAATTCTCGCCGCCGCAGGTGAGAAATTACCTGTGAAGCGGATCGGACGCGCCGAGGAAATAGCGGACGCAGTCTTGTTTCTGATGAAGAACGGCTATATGAATGGCGCGACGTTAACGATCGATGGCGGCGGGTTGTTGGTCTAGGCCCTTTACTGGTTACTGGAACGGAAATCTTGACCGGTAGCAAAGTCTGGGAGCAACGCGCCTGAGGTTTCGTCGACAATTTATTCCTATAATCGACCAATGAGGCTGCACGGAATCGCCCGGCCCAGCCCAGCCCAGTCAACATCTAAACGAGGTAACGTCATGGCCGAAGCCTATGTCTACGATTGCGTTCGCACCCCACGCGGGCGCGGCAAATCCACCGGGTCCCTGCACGAGGTGACTCCGATCCAGCTTTCCGCTCAGGTACTTAGCGCATTGCGCGACCGCAATCACCTCGACACCTCTTTGGTGGATGACATCGTATTCGGCTGCGTCTCCCCGGTTGGGGAGCAGGGATCAGTTATTCCGCGGGTCGCGGCCCTTGTCGCTGATTACGCGCAAACCGTGCCCGGCAAGCAGCTCAACCGCTTCTGTGCCTCCGGCTTAGAGGCGATTAACACGGCTGCGGCGCAGATCATGGCTGGACAATCGGATCTGACAATCGGGGGTGGGGTCGAATCGATGTCGCGGGTGCCGATGGGCTCCGATGGCGGGGCGTGGGCCACCGATCCGGCGGTTGCGTATAAGTCCTATTTCGCGCCGCAGGGGATTGGTGCCGACTTGATCGCGAGTATGCGTGGATTCACGCGCAAGGATGTGGACGCCTACGCCTGCGAGAGTCAGCGCCGTGCGGGTCAAGCGTGGAAGAATGGCTGGTTCAAGAACTCGGTCATTCCAGTGCACGACATCCTCGGCGAAGTAGTGCTCGATCGCGACGAACACATGCGTCCGCAGACCACGATGGAAGAGTTGGCCGCGCTGAAAGCAGCGTTCGTCCAACTCGGCGACGAATATGGTTTCGACGCGGTCGCGATGCAGCGTTATCCAGAAGTCGAACAGATCGAACATGTTCACACCGGAGGCAACTCCAGCGGTATCGTCGACGGCGCGGCGGCAGTGCTGATAGGCACAAGGGAAATGGGCAATCGCATGGGCATCAAGCCGCGTGCGCGCATTCGAGCATTCGCGTCGATCGGCTCCGAACCAACAATCATGCTCACGGGACCTGCTCCGTCGGCGCGCAAGGTATTAAAACGTGCTGGCATGCAGGCGAGCGATATCGACTTGTTCGAATTGAACGAGGCATTCGCGTCGGTCGTCATGTTGTACATGGAAGATATGAATATCGCGCACGACAAGATCAATGTGAATGGTGGTGCGATTGCGATGGGTCATCCCTTGGGTGCGACTGGCGCGATGATCTTCGGCACCGTGCTGGATGAATTAGAACGACGTGGTGTCGGCACCGCACTGATCAATCTCTGCATCGGGGCGGGTATGGGCACGGCGACCATTATCGAGCGAGTGAATTGAGTCAGTAGTGTGGGGAAGGGGATAGCGCTGTGATCAGCGCTATCGATTCGTTGCCCGGTGCTTGCGGAATAATGTGAAATTGTCGGTCGGCGTTGCGCGCCGAGACCGTTTGAACCTTTTCTTAACCGTTTACCTTTCGAAGAGAATTTGATGAACCAAACGCTAACTCTCGCGGTCGATGCCGATGGCATTGCGCTGATCACCATCGATGTTCAAGGCCGGCCGATGAACGTCATCACGCCGGAATTCGTCCAGGAACTCACCGACGCAACACAACGCCTAGCGAGCGATGCCGCGATCCGGGGTGCGGTCATTACTTCCAGCAAAGCGGATTTCATGGCTGGTGCGGATTTGAAATGGCTACTCGCCTCGATGGATACGATCAAGGACGCGAAAAGCGCGATGGCGTTTGCGGTGCCGTTGAATACGCTCTATCGCAAGCTTGAAACCTGCGGCAAGCCGTTGGTCGCGGCCATCAATGGGACCGCTTTAGGCGGAGGACTCGAACTGGCGTTGGCCTGTCATTATCGGGTCGCCGCTGATAATCCCGCGACGCGAATTGGCTTACCGGAAGTATTGGTCGGTTTATTACCGGGTGCGGGCGGAACACAGCGCCTGCCGCGTTTGATCGGCATCCGCGATGCGTTGCAGATTATGGTCGAAGGCACGCATCTAACCGTTGCGGAGGCTGCGGCCAAGAAAATCGTCGATAAAGTCGTAGCGCCCGCGCAATTAATCGCTACGGCTCGGCAGTGGATTTTGGACGGTGGCACCGCCGGGAATCCCTGGGATGGCAAGAATTTCAAAGTCCCAGGTGGTGCCGGCGGGATGGATCCAAGAGCCGCGCAAACTTTCATGGGTGGCACCGCGCTCGTCTCCAAACGCACTCAGCACAATTATCCGGCGCCGATCGCGATCATGTCCTCGGTCTACGAAGGCACCCAGGTGCCGATCGATACGGGGCTGAAGATCGAGTCCCGCTACCTCTCTTCGTTGTTGCTGTCGCCGGTCACCAAGAACATGACACGTACATTGTTCGTGAATAAGGTGGCAGCCGAAAAACTGGTGCGTCGGCCGGACGGGATTCCGAAATCGAAGATTACGAATCTCGGAATTTTAGGCGCGGGCATGATGGGTGCCGGAATCGCCTATATTTCAGCGCGGGCCGGGATGAACGTGCGGCTACTTGATACCAGCCTCGAGAAAGCCGAGAAGGGCAAACAATACAGCGAAAAGCTCGTGGCTAAAGACGTTGAACGTGGTCGGATGGCACCGGCGAAGGGAGCTGATCTGCTGAGCAGAATCACGCCGACTACCGATTACCAGACCCTGGCCGATTGCGAGATGGTGATTGAAGCGGTATTCGAAGATCGCAATGTTAAAGCCGATGTCACCCAGAAAACGGAGGCAGTGATGCCAGCGACTGCGGTGTTCGCGAGCAACACTTCGACGTTGCCGATCACCGGTCTAGCTGAAGCGTCTAAACGACCCGATCGATTTATCGGCATTCATTTCTTCTCGCCGGTGGAAAAAATGCCGCTGGTCGAAATCATCATCGGTAAGCAATCCTCGCCCGCGACCTTGGCGGTTGCGCTCGATTATGTGCAGCAGGTAAAAAAGACCCCAATCGTCGTCAACGACTCGCGCGGGTTTTACACCAGTCGCGTGTTCGCAACGTTTACGAATGAAGGCATGACCTTACTCGGTGAAGGCGTGAGTCCCGCGTTAATCGAAAACGTGGCGAAGCAGGCCGGCATGCCGGTCGGACCACTGGGGGTACTCGATGAGGTCACGTTGGAACTCGTCTACCACGTGACTCAACAAACGAAAAAAGATCTCGGCGCGAAGTACCAGGAATCGTCGAGTTGGCCGGTGGTACGCAAGATGGTTGAAGAGCTGAAACGCCTCGGCAAACGCCATGGGCAGGGTTTCTATGAATATTCGGCTGCTCCGCGCAAACGCCTCTGGTCGGGGCTCAGCCTGCACTTTCCAGTGGCAAAGGTGCAGCCCGACGTCGAGGAGATCCGTAAGCGTTTGTTATATATCCAAGCACTGGAAACGACTCGTTGCATGGAAGAGAAAGTTCTCACCGATGCCGCTGACGGTGATATCGGTTCTATCCTCGGCTGGGGGTTCCCGCCGTGGTCGGGCGGTACCTTATCGTTCGTCGACACGGTTGGGATCAAAGCTTTCGTGGCCGAGTGCGAACGCCTGGCGAAACAGTATGGACCGCGGTTTGAGCCTTCGGCGTGGCTGAAAGCGCGGGCGGTGAGTGGGACGCTTTTTTACTAGGTCTAGCGCGACCATTCCTAGCCTGCGGCCACAGCCCGGGAATGGTGGTCCAGAGGGACTGCTTAAGCGGCGTCCCTCAAACCTCCGAAAAGGTTCATACGCCAGACGTATGAACGATAATTCTTGTGACCGATTATGCACTCGCACGAATTGTGCGAGAAATCGTTGAACGATTCGCCCCGCTCGTGGCACTCATGGAATAGTGCACGTGAATATAGCTTCGCTTGAGCGAAGAGCATTGCGGTGCGCCTCAGGCACACATTCACCTACGAGGGGTTCTTATGAAAGCACTAAAAATAGGATTGGCGCTGGCGGTTGCCAGCGCATTGGCGGCACCGGCGGCGTTTGCTCATGGAGGTAAAGCGCACAAGGCGTACGACGTATGCGTCGATGCTGTCGAGGATGCGCGATTCAATTTTACGGGTGTCACTTTTGGTGGCGTGGAATCTAAGCACCCGGGGCCAGGCGATCGCGTCACTGCGGTTGGGCGGATCTTCCCGTCCGGCTCGATTCCGCTTGGTGGCCTTGCGAACTGTGACGCTGTTCCAGTTCCGTCGGTAGGGAGCTTCTTCGTTAATGGAACGTTCGTCGCCGAATTACTTTCCCCTGCGAAACTACCGCAGGCAGCCGCTGATGACCTCGCGTACGTTGACTGGCAATTTCGCATCAACGGCGTAGGTGCGTTTGATACCTCAGGGCCCATTAAACGCGGCGACGTCAACGGCACGCAGTATCCACAGACGATCACCGGGGCGACAGTACATTCCAATCGAGGTATGAGTCTGAAGGGTTGAAGTTGAGTCTGGGCTTAGGCGGCTGCTTTCGGTCGATTAGGAATAGATTTAAAAAGAATTTCCCGGGCCTTGTTAAGGTGCTCGGCAGCGGCATTGTCACTCATTGCAAAGGCTTTCGCATTGA
>SHZM01000112.1 GCA_009692265.1 Gammaproteobacteria bacterium | reverse complement strand
ACGAGCCACTGACCTGACGATGGCCGTCGCTTGTGCCGCTCCTGCGACAGCCGGTAACTTTCAAGGTGTTGCGGGCGTAATTCAGTTGGTAGAATGCCAGCTTCCCAAGCTGGACGTCGCCGGTTCGAGTCCGGTCGCCCGCTCTTGAGGTAAACAGATGCCCTGCAACGAGTTACGTTGCAGGGCATCTTGTTTAATACTTCGTGCATTATCTGCGGGTACACCACGGGTACACCACGGGAACACTTTTGTGTGTTGAGCCGGGAGGGCGGTCAGGGCCGCTCCCGATAGGGTTTCCCGATGTTCGCTGAGGGAGCTGGATTAGGCTTGCAAGCGCCAATCGCAACCCTGCCTTTGGAACAACCGGAGAACACAATGCGGATACCGTTCGCGGTAGTGATGCTTGGAGTGTGCGCGCCCGTGTCTCAGTAGCGAAGCCTTGCGCATACCCTATTCAACGATTCTGATAGGTGGACACTCTTTATACGTTCTGTAGACCTTCCCGTTCGCAAGGGACACGAAGGAAAACGGAGCGCCCTCACTAAAGATGTCATAGCGGCGGTCACCCACTACGATGCACCGATGTAGGAAGCTTAGCATGACATAGTACCGGTCCCGCTCACTAGCCTTGCTGACTGCGAAAGTGGCAGCGGAACCGCCTACGTCGCTCACGCTGAACGTCGGCCCGTCGGGGAGCTTGAACTCACAGCTGAGAATGGGGCCGAGTGCCCCTTCGGCTGGACGGCACACGGCAGCGGCTTGAACTACGGTTGTCACGTCTGTGCTCTGAGCCTCGGCGCAGGCGCCACCGACTAATACGAAAGCCGCTATTGTAACTCCGCGCATCGATCCACCTCTAAGGTCCGTTTGTGAAAACCTAGTGCAGGCTTGGCGATACTATCTGGCCGCTCGATAAGTCTATCCATTCTCAGGAGCGCGAACGCCAAAGAGTCTCTCGGCTGATGCTGTGGCTTGGTCACATTCCGGGCCAAGGAAGCCGGACGGTCGGACTGGACTTGGGATACGAGCAAGACCATGCCGCCACGCCGTGCTGACGGCGGATGAATGAGCGACAGCGCCGATTCATCGCGGAGTACCTGAGGGACGGAAACTGCACTCAAGCCGCTATTCGTGCCGGGTATAGCGCACGTACGGCGCGCCAAGCTGGTTCACGTCTGTTGACAAATGTTGATGTACGCGACGCGCTTGATGTGGAACGCGCACCGGTTCTTGAGCGCGCCAAAGTGACGCTTGAGGGTCACCTCGCTATGCTCGCCACGATCCGCGACGAAGCAAGAGCGGCAGGCCATTACGGTGCGGCGAAAGCAGCCGAGGAAGCGCGGGGAAGAGTGAGCGGCTTTTACGTGGAGCGGTCTGTCGTCGCAACGCGCGACCTGCCGACAATCGTCATCCGGTGACGGTCAGCACAATGCTGTCGCTGCGAAGAGAGCCGCGTCGGCCCGCCGCGCCGCCGTTACTTAGCGCGCATGGAGTACGTGCAGCGACAACCGTCGCCAGATGTGCATCTCGCGTGCGGTAACTCTGGGACATCGGTGATTGAGTAGGCGCGCCCCGCGAGAGCGCGGCAGCCTGCGCAACTCCTCGCATCGCCAGTTGGCATTACTGCAATGACTGGAGCGCCAGCCCACGCCGGCCACCGCTCAAGTTCTCTCTTATGCCTTGCATAGAACATGAACATCCTGACAGCGACAGACCTCGGAAGCGTGATGCCGGCGACGGTATCTGGGCTGATCCAGCGGCTGCCATCACCGGTTCCCCAGAGAAGCGCCATCGATGCCGCGATTCGGAGAGGTTGCACGGCGTCGGGAGATACCCCGGTCAGGATCGCGGGTACCGCAAGGAAGACTAGATCGAGAAGTTTCGTGTCTTCGGCAGGATCGTATCGACTCCAATCAACGCCGATCCCTCGCGCGAATAACTGACGCGACTCGTACTGCGCGACGGCCAATGCGGCCGCCTGCAATCGACGCAGCCTGAGAAATTCAATTGTTTCCTGTTCCGCCTTGTCTCTCTCAAAACGTTTCTCCGCCTTGTATTCATCAGCCCGCGCCCGCCCGCGTGCTGAACAGATCCACGCTGGGTGCGGGCGAACGAGGGACGCCATCGCCGTAGGGTCAGCGTCGGCCAGCCGCTGAGCAACCTTCTCCTTTGGTCCTGACTGCGGAGTACCACATGTCTTCGAGAGGGCCTTCAACTCCGCGCCGCTATAGATACCGGCGAGATGCTGAACCAAGGACGGGGGTTCAAGCAGCTTCTCTGACACGAGCTCGGCGACGGCCCTATTCACAGACCGCCCGAGAACGCGGTCCCAAACATCAGCCCTCAACCGCTCGGGCCTCAACGCAGTCGCAAACTGAGAAAGCAACGCAATTTGCGCCTCGCCTTTCTGCCCTGTCAGGATGCCATCGATATTCACCTCGCGTTTCCCCCGCTTCGAGAGGGCATGACCACGCCGATCAGCCGGGACGTGGAACTAGAGGAACGCGGCGCGCGAGGTACGCTCGCACGCGGCGCGCTGACGCGCGGGCCACTGGACCGCGTGCTGCTGGACCGGGAGCCCTTCGAACCCCATCCCTTCTAGGCGTAAACAGTGCCCGTCAGGCCAACGAGCGCGAGTACGAGGAGGAGCCACTTCGCCTGCCGCACGCCTAGCTCCCGCGTCAGAGGGATGCGCTAACATACCGCATCCAGACCCCACCGATACCCTAGCATGGCTGATCATTGAGCCTTCCCCGCGCGACTTAGCGCCCGGGAAGGTGCGGCTATGCCGCCGAGCATGTCAATGTCGGGTGTTGCTGTCGAGAACTACGCGATCCCGCGTTCCCGGTGGCGAACAACACGTCGTGATTGCAGGATCCCGGGATATGAATCCGATCTTGCCAGTCTTGATATCGCCTATTAGCACTTCTGCAAAAGCCCTTCGGCATCGGCATCGTCATCGAACTGTGGGTTGATGACCATCTTGCCCTGCTTGTCGATGAATCCCCATTTACCCGAGAGGAAATCGCCGATGCGAACGGCGGCCAGTCCATCAGCGAAAGGCAATACGAAACTGAACTGTGGGTTGATGACCATCTTGCCCTGTTTGTCGATGAATCCCCATTTGCCCGTTATGTCATCACCAATGCGAACGGCGGCCAGCCCATCAGAAAAAGGCCATGCGCCATCGAACTGTGGGTTGATGACCATCTTGCCCTGTTTGTCGATGAATCCACACATGCCCTCGAGGAAATCGCCGATGCGAACGGCGGCCAGTCCATCAGCGAAAGGCAATACGAAACTGAACTGTGGGTTGATGACCATCTTGCCCTGTTTGTCGATGAATCCCCATTTGCCCGTTATGTCATCACCAATGCGAACTTCGGCTAGTCCATCAGCAAAAGCCCCTGTGGCATCGAACTGTGGGTTGACGACCATCTTGCCCTGCGTGTCGATGAATCCCCATTTGCCCGTGTTGCCAACTCCGGTGCGAACGGCGGCCAGTCCATCAGCAAAAGACCCAGCGTCATCAAACTGTGGGTCGATGGCCATCTTGCCCTGCGTGTCGATGAATCCCCAGTTGCCCGTGTTGCCAACTCCGGTGCGAACGGCGGCCAGTCCATCAGCAAAAGACTCTACTTCATCGAACTGTGGGTTGATGACCATCTCGCCCTGCTTGTCGATGAATCCCCATCTGCCCGTTTTGTAATCACCAATGCGAACGGCGGCCAGTCCATCAGCAAAAGCCCCTGTGGCATCGAGCTGTGGGTTGACGACCATCTTGCCCTGCGTGTCGATGAATCCCCATCTGCCCGTTTTGTAATCACCAATGCGAACGGCGGCCAGTCCATCAGCAAAAGACTCTACTTCATCGAACTGTGGGTTGACGACCATCTTGCCCTGCGTGTCGATGAATCCCCATTTGCCCGTGGGGAAGTCGCCGATGAGAACGGCGGCCAGTCCATCAGCAAAAGCAAAGTGACCCGTCTTGTCAGTGGTAACACTAGGCGAGCGGTCACTTAATCTGATGAATTGATCTTGGGAATCTTGCTTACAGCCGAACGCAAGAATGCCCACGAGCACTACGCCGTGCCTCTTCATCGCTATCAGGAGGTTGGGGTCAACACCTGTCAAACGTGAGACTTCCTACCGCTCGTGTCAAATGATTTCGCATGAATGACGGTGGTTCTTGTTTGATGGTTATTGCTCATCTATTACGAGTCATACGTCTGTATCATCCGCTTCAACAGGTGTCGCTTGGGGGTGCATCAGTTATCCGGAATCTGTGAGAGTTGCGCTAAGTGCTCTTCCGCTCGCAGGGCACCCATTAGTCACAACAGAGCGTTCATACACGTGATGAGTGCACCACCGGTCGTTGGAACGTGTGCTGCCTGCGCAACGCGAGTGCCAAACCGGAACGCAAGGCTGTCGCGTAGCGCGGTGGCGTCGGCGGGCCTCTCCATCGACGAACTGGCGTACTCCTGATTGGCCGAGTCGAACGTTGGTAAAAGCTCTCGCGCCCGAGCCATGGCCTCCTCTTCGCCCATGACAGGCGCCTGCGTCTTGAAGCGCAACCACAGTGTGCTCGAAATGAAGCTCGGAAGAAAGAGATCCTGCGTACGTATGGTGAGCATCGCGTTCGCGGCGCGATCCACAAAATGCAATTGAACAAAAACAAACTCGTCGAGTACCGCCCGTGTGTCGGAGGGACCCACCGTATGGCCCGCACTTCTGAGGGCCGCCACGCAGTCGATCGCACCGCGAGTCCCCCCTTCGATAATGCGATGAGAAAGTGCGCTCATCACGTCGAGAGCTGGTTTCGTAGATCGCCTAGGCCCGAAGAGTCGCTGCAGGAGGCTCACCGAATGCCCGTCGCTGACGAGAAAGCCGGTCAATGCCATCGAACAACGCATTCGTCATCAGCACCCCTTCGTGGCGGATCGGTGGTAGCCCGCCTTCTGCGCTTCGTCTTCCGACTTGAAGCGCATCACGTTCGAAGCCGACAGCTTGTTCGCCCCGGAGCATCCGGCCTTGTAGTAGGTCGTCCCTCGGCTGGACGCGATCCAGTCGCCGGTACCGGAGTTTCCGACGCTGCCCTGAACGACGCGCTTTGTATCAGCGCTGGACGGCGCGGGAGTTGCCCCGATGCGGCACGTCTTGTTGGCCGCGATGCAGGAGTTGCCGCAGGGAATGCCCTTCTTGCAGTTCTTCTGGGCGTGCGCGTCTCGTGGGAGCAGCGCGAACGCCAATGCGAGGAAGGTCAATCGAACGAGGCCGCGCACGTTCACCGTCGGTGACATGAGTACAACGTGCGCCTTTCCGGCCCCCACCGCCAGCGCACCGGCCCGAATCCGGCCACGTGAGGAGCAGTCCGATCCAGTGCGGTGCATCGACCTATCCGCCGCGGGACTGGCCACCCCATGTTGCAGGAGCGCGCTGGCCGT